>JBBRGH010000179.1:0-6557 GCA_038240915.1 Gemmatimonadales bacterium
AAGTGGCGAAGTGGAAGGGCAGGGACCAGGGCGAGACGAGGAGTCCGGCGCCCATGAGCGGCGCGTCGGTCCGAGTCAGGAACAGGGTGGCGAACGCCGCCACGCCGAGGACCGCCCCGGAGGCGATCGCGCGGGCGCGGAAGTCTTCGACCAGCTCGGGATCGTCGGATTCGAGCGTGAGAAAGACGGCGGCGAGGTGGGCGAAGAGGGCGAGCGTCAGCAGCCCTACCGCCAGGCTGAAGGGCGTGAGCCAGGGCGCCACGAACCGGTCCCTGAAGGTCCCGGCGGCCGGGAGCGGGCCGGCCCGCCCCGCGGCCACGGCCCCGATGGAGATCCCCAGCAGCACCGGGGTCACCAGGCTCGCCCCGGCGAAGACCCGGCCCCAGTGACGCTGCCGCGCGTCATGCTGGTCGTCGTAGCTGCGGAAGGTGAAGGCCGAGCCGCGGAGTACGATCCCCACCAGCATCAGGGTGAGCGGGATGTGGAGCACCGTCCCCAGGCGGGCGAAGACCGGCGGGAAACAGGAGAAGGTCAGCACGATGGCCAGGATCAGCCAGACGTGATTGGCCTCCCAGATCGGTCCGATGGCGTGGCCGATCACCTCGCGCTGGCGCTGCTTGCGCGGCCCCGAGGCCAGCAGGTCCCACACGCCGCCGCCGAAGTCCGCGCCGCCGAACAGCACGTAGGCGTTGAGGGCCAGGGCGAGGGTTGCCGCCAGGACGTCGGCCAGGGTCAGGTCACGCAGCACGGCGTCTCCCCGCCGGTGCATAGACCCGGCTCCATTCGGTGGGCCGGGGACTCCGGAGGATCTGGTGGTAGAGCAGCCAGACGACGATCACGCCCAGGAAGCAGTACAGCAGGCTGAAGCCGAGGAAGGGGACGATCAGCCCGGGCATCGGCGTGACCGCGTCGGCGGTGCGGAGCACGCCGTAGATGATCCACGGCTGACGGCCGACCTCGGTGACCGTCCATCCCGCCTCGATGGCGAGGAAGCCCATCGGCGCCGCCAGCGCGAGCGCCCGCAGCAGCCAGGGCTCGGCGCAGAGGTCCCGGCGGCGAAGCGCCAGCAGCCCGGCCCAGAGGCTGACCAGGGCCATGAACGTCCCCAGGCCGACCATGATCTGGAACGCGGTGTGGACGACGGGCACGGAGGGCCAGTCGGCCCGCGGCGTGCGGTCGAGTCCCACGACCTCGGCGTCGATGTCATGGTGGGCCAGGAACGAGAGGCCGCCGGGCACGCGCAGGGCGAACCGGGTCTCCTGTTTGTCCATGTCGGGCCAGCCGCCGATGACCAGCGGCACCCGGCGACCGGTTTCGAAGTGCGCTTCCATCGCCGCCAACTTGGCGGGCTGGTACTGGGCCACGGCGCGCGCGCTCAGGTCGCCCGAGAGCGGCTGCAGCACGGCCGCGGGCGCCCCCACCAGCAGGGCGATGGCCAGCGCCCGCCGATGGAAGGCATTCTCCCGGTCGAGCAGAAGGAGGAAGGCGTGGATACCGGCCACGGCGAGCCCCGTCGCGGCGTAGGAGGCCAGCGTCATGTGCAGCGCCTGCTGCAGCGCCATGGGGTTGAGCATGCCGGCGATCGGATCGACATGGGCGATCCGGCCGGCCACCACGTCGAAGCCGGTGGGTGCGTTCATCCACGCGTTGGCGATCACCACGAAGATGCCGGACGCGGCCCCGCTCACAGCGACGATGATGCCGGCCCACAGGTGAGCCCGCGGCGGAATCCGGTCCCAGCCGTAGAGGTAGATGCCGAGGAAGAGGGCCTCGGTGAAGAAGGCGAACCCTTCGAGGGAAAAGGGCATCCCGATGACCGGCCCGGCGAACTCCATGAACCCGGGCCAGAGGAGACCGAGCTCGAACGAGAGGACCGTGCCCGAGACCGCCCCCACGGCGAAGAGGATGGCCGTGCCTTTGGCCCAGCGCTTGGCCAGCTCGAGGCAGATGGCGTCCCCCGTGGTCCGGTACCGATGCTCGGCCACGACCATCAGCACCGGCATGCCGATGCCCACGACGGCGAACAGGATATGAAATCCCAGGGACATCGCCATCTGGGAGCGGGCAGCCAGCAGATCGGGCATCGGCGCAGGTCTCGGCTAGAGTCAGTTTGTGAAATTATTCACAAGCAGACGTTGATGCAAGCGCCTCAGCCAACCGGCAGTACCTCGTCCTCCGCAACCACGAAGATCCGGTGCTCCGGCTCGGGCCACACCGGGGCCAGCCCGGTGAAGCTCCCGAATGCGGGCAGCACCAGCATCCGGGCAGTGAGCCAGAAGCAGGGCAGCCGCTCCCGCTGGAGACCCGGGCCGCTCAGCACCACCCCCGGGTGCAGGTGCCCCGCGAGCGTGAACGCTTCGGCCGACTCCGCCGGCTCGTGCCGCAGGTCGAATGGGGGCAGATAGGCAGGGGCGTTGACACAGTTGATTCGCAGGTCGGCCGGCGGGTCCCCGGCGTGGCGGTCGTGGTTGCCGCGCACGAGCTGGATCTCGAGCTCGCCCCGTCCGTCGCGCCAGCGGCGCAGGTCCGCCAGCGTGCGGGTAGCGATCCGGCCGGCCCGGGCGTGAAAGAGATCGCCCAGCACCACCAGCCGGCGGGCGCAAGTCCGGTCGATGGCGGCGTCGAGCCGGACGAGGTCATCGCCGGTGCCGCCGAGCGGGATCGGGATGCCCGCGGCGCGGAAGGTGGCGGCCTTGCCCCAATGGAAATCCGCGGCCACGAGAGTGGCCGTCCGAAGCCAGAAGAGCGCCCGCTCGGGCAGCAGGAGGACGTCCTCGCCCGCCAGGCGAATCCGCAGGTCGGTCATGGCAGGGCGCGCCGGGCGGCGGGGGCGCCCCGAGAGGGCCGGCCGCGCGCGCGGATCAGCTTGGCCGCGGGCAGTCTGGCGCTCATCCGGCGCCCCCGCTCCGGAAGCCGCGGCTGACCTTCCGGCCATAGCGGGGCGCGTCGGCCGCCTTCTCGAGCGGCGCGGCCATCCGGCGGATCCGGTCGCCCAGCTTCTCGGAGCTGACCTGTTCGCGGGCGCGATCCACCAGCAGCGGGAACGCAAGCGGGGTTGGCCGTTCGACTTCGACCACGGTGACCCGGCCGGCACTGACGCGCTCCAGTGCCCGTCCCAGGCGGCTCTGCTCCAACTGGCGCTCGAGCACTTCGCGATGCGCCTGGAAGATCAACAGATTCTCCGGATCGTAGCGGGCGAAGACGTCGTACAGGAGCTCGCTCGAGGCCTGGACCTGCTTGACCGACTTGTTCACGCCGGGATAGCCCTGGAAAATCAGCCCGGCGACGCGGGCGATCTCCCGGAACTGCCGCCGGGCCAGCTCGGCCGCGTTGAGGCTGGCCGGAATGTCGTACAACAGGTGGTCGGGGGAGAACAGACCCGCCGCGATGGCCTCGTCGATCGGCGCGGGCTCGGCCGAGAGGAGCTCGAGGCCGTAATCGTTGGCCGCGAGGGTGAACGAGATCGGCCCGAGCTGGGCGATCCGGTAGGCAAAGAGCGCGGCCAATCCCTCGTGGACCAGCCGGCCCTCGACCGGATAGAAGAAGAGGTGGTGGCCTTCCCGGGTGGCCACCCGTTCCACCAGCAGCTCGTCGGTGGCCGGGAGCCGCGACCAGCGCGCCTGCACCTCGAGGATCGGCCGCACGGCCGCCATCTCGGGTCCGGTGTAGATCTCGCGCCGCGCCTCGTCGAGCTTGGCCCGGATGCCGGCGGCCAGCTCGGGCGAGATCGGCTGCCGCGCGCCCGCCCAGTGGGGAACGACGGAGGTCTGCCGGGTGGACTTCCGGACGTACGCCACCATGCCCCGCACCCGGACGAACTCCAGGGTCCGGCCGGCGAAGGTGAAGGCGTCGCCGGGCCGGAGCCGGGCGATGAAGTTCTCCTCGACCGAGCCGAGGGAGCGACCGCGGACGAACTGCACCTTCATGGCGGTCTCGCTCACGATCGTGCCGATCGAGAGCCGGTGCCGCATCGCCACCACTCGGCTCCGCACGACGTAGCGCCCGTCCTCGACCACCACCTTGCTGTATTCCGGATAGGCCCGGAGCGCGTCCCCGCCGAAGGTGATGAAGTCGAGCACCCAGGCCCACTCGGCCGGGGTCAGCTCGCGGAAGGCGTGGCTGGTGCGCACTTCGTCGAACAGCTCGTCGGGCAGGAAGCCGCCGCCGAGCGCGACGGTGATGGCGTGCTGCGCCAGCAGGTCCAGCGGTCGCTCGACCGGCTGGCGGGCCTCGATCCGCCCCGCCTCCAGCGCGTCCCGCGCGGCCGCGACGTCCACCAGCTCCAGCGCGTTGGTGGGCACGCAGGTCAGCCGGCTGACGGCGCCCGGCTGGTGGCCGCTGCGTCCCGCGCGCTGAATCAGCCGGCCGATGGCCTTGGGGCTTCCCACCTGCAGCACCCGGTCCACCGGGGTGAAGTCCACGCCGAGGTCGAGCGTCGAAGTGCAGACGACGCAGCGGAGCCGGCCGTCGCGGAGGCCGTCCTCGACCCATTCACGCGTCTTCCGATCGAGCGAGCCGTGGTGGAGCGCCATGATCCCGGCCCAGTCGGGCCGGGCCGCCAGCAGCGCCTGGTACCAGATCTCAGCCGTCGCGCGGGTGTTGGTGAAGACTAGCGAGGTCTCGCCCTCCTCGATCGCGGCGACCACCTCGGGCAGGAGCCGGAGGCCGATCTGCCCCGACCAGGGGAACCGCTCCATCGTCTCGGGAATCAGCGCGTCCACCCGGAGCGCCTTGGGCACGAGGCCGCGGACCAGCCGCCCCGGGCGCGCCGCGCCGCCGGCATCGAGGCCGAGCAGCGCCGTGCGGGCCACCTCGAGGTTGCCGAGGGTGGCGGACAGTCCCAACGTCCGAAGGCCGGGGCGGAAGCGGCGGAGCCGGGCCAGGGCCAGCTCCGTCTGCACCCCGCGCTTGGAGGCGAGCAGCTCGTGCCATTCGTCCACCACCACCAGCTCCAGATGGGCGAACAGGGCCGGCGCGTCCTCGCGGGTCAGCAGTAGCGAGAGGCTCTCGGGCGTGGTCACCAGCGCGGTGGGCAGGCGGTCGCGCTGGCGGGCCCGGATGCGCGCGGGGGTGTCGCCGGTGCGCGATTCGACGGTCCAGGGGAGGCCCAGGTCCTCGACCGGTGCCCGGAGCGCCGCCTCGGTATCGCCCGCGAGCGCCCGGAGCGGGGTGATCCAGAGGACGCGGAGCGGCGGGGCCACGCGCGCAGCCGGCCCCGCCGTCACCTCCGCCGCCGTCCGGCGCGGGCGCACCGGGTAGTTGCGGAGCCATTCCAGCACCGGTCCGAGCCACGCCGCGTAGGTCTTGCCGGTCCCGGTGGCCGCGTGGATCAGGCCGCTCTCGCCCGCGAGGTAGCCGCGCCAGACCTCTTCCTGGAACGGGAACGGGGTCCAGCCGTGGAGCTGGAACCAGCGGCGCACGCACGCCAGCGGATCGCGGTTGCCGCAGGCCACCTTGTGTCCGCGCGACCGCGACGGGCGGGCAGCGGTCTCGGGCTGGTCGGGATCGGCCGCGCGCTGGGCGGCGCGCTCCGCCCGCCGCCGGGCGGCTCGGGCGCGCCGGAGATCCACGGCCAGGGCGCTGCCGCCGCCGCGCGGGCGGGGCTCGTCGCTAGGACTGTCCACGATCGGAGATGGCGCGCAGGTAGCGGCGGACCGAATAGCGGACGGCCTGCTTGGCGCCCGCCAGGATGTTGCGACCGAACCAGCCGCCGTAGATGTGGTCGAACTCGAACGGCTCGAGGCTGGACCCGATCCGCTCCGCGGCCCGGGCGTTGAGCGGTATACAGTTGGGGTAGCTGTACATGAAGCCGACCGTCCGGCGATCCTCCCCGACCATGAGCGTGTCGCCGGTGAGGAGCGCACCGCCGCCGTCGGCGCCATCGGCCCAGTGGAGCACCGTGCTGCCGGCGAAATGTCCGCCGCAGCGGATCAGGGTCAGGCCTGGTTCCACGCCCCGGGTCTCGCCGTCCCAGAAAACGATGGCCCGGTCGTGGCGCACGACCCACTGGCTGTCGTCGGCGTGGAGATAGACGGGCACGTCCCCGAGGGCGCGGCTCCACTCCACCATCGAGGTGTAGAAGTGCGGGTGCGAGACGGCGATGCCGGTGACGCCGCCGAGGGCCTGGATGGTGGCCACGGTGGCGTCGTCCACCAGGCTGATGCAGTCCCAGAGGAACCCGCCGCCGGCGGTCCGGACCAGCAAGGCGCGCTGGCCGATCGCGAAGCGGGGCTCGGTGCCGATGCCCAGCAGACCGGGGCCTTCCGGCGCTTCGCGGTTCCGGTGGTCCTGCCGCAGCTGCTCCAGTGTGGTCCAGCGCTGCCCGTCCCAGCCGACGTACTGGCGCTCCTCGCTGCAGATCAGACAGTGCTCCGGCGGCGCCAACGCATCGGGGTATTGAGTGCCGCAGGTGACGCAGATGAAGGTCATCCGCCCTCCTCGTCGCCGTCGATCAGCGCCCGGACCGTCGCCAGCGTGTCGGCGTCCGCGGGGCGCTTGTCCGTGCGCCAGCGGGCCATCCGGGGAAACCGCACCGCGATGCCGGACTTGTGTCGGGT
>JBBRGH010000180.1:0-6552 GCA_038240915.1 Gemmatimonadales bacterium
GGCGTCGAACCAGCCGCACCGGCGCGGGCGGCCGGTGACCGAGCCGAACTCGCCGCCCAGTTCCCGGAGGCGGTCCCCGAAGGGCGCCTCGGCCTCGGTCGGGAGCGGGCCGTTGCCGACTCGCGTGGTGTACGCCTTCACCACGCCGAGGACGCCGTCGATGGCAGTGGGACCGATCCCGGCCCCTACGGCGGCGCCGCCAGCGGTGGTGTTGGACGAGGTCACGTAGGGGTAGGTCCCGTGGTCCACGTCGAGCAGCGCGCCCTGGGCGCCTTCGAGCAGCACATGCTTGCCGCCGCGCACGGCCCGATGGACCAGGAGGCCGGTGTCGGCCGACAGCGGCAGCAGCCGCGGGGCCAGCCGCTCCAGCAGCGCGGCATGCTCCTCCAACGAGGCGCGGGCCGGACTCCCCATCAGCTGGAGGAGCAGGTTGGCCCGCTGGACCCGTTCCCCCAGCATCGCGTGGGCGCAGTCGAGCCGCCGGAGGTCCGCCACCCGCAGCCCGCGGCGGCCGTACTTGTCCTCGTAGGCCGGCCCGATCCCCCGTCCCGTGGTGCCGATGTTCTGGCTCTTCTCGCTGGCGGCGTCGAGCAGTTTATGGAACGGCAGCACCAGGTGGGCGCGGTCGGACACGAAGATCCGCCCGGTGGTGTCCACCCCGCGCTTGGCCAGCTCGTCCAGTTCGCCGAAGAAGGTTTCGGGCTCGAGCACGACACCGTTCCCCACCACACAGGTGACCCTGGGGTGGAGGATGCCGGACGGAATCTGGCGGAGAATGAAGTGCGAGTCGCCGATGACGACGGTGTGCCCGGCGTTGGCGCCGCCCTGGTAGCGCACGACCAGGTCGGCCCGCTCGGCGAGGACGTCCACCAGCTTGCCCTTCCCTTCGTCGCCCCATTGGGCTCCGACGACCACCACGCAGGCGGTCTTCGCGTCGAACATGCTGGCTCCCGGGCTTACCCAACGAAAAAGAGCCCCTCCCGGGGCTCCAGAATCCTCGGGCAAACCTATGCGGGGGCCCGGCAACAGTCAATTCGCGGCGAGCGCGTGACCCACCCGGATCGCGGTCTCCAGCGACAGACCCTCGGCCGTGTCGCGCGGGGTGTGGATCGTCCGGAGCGTGCGCCAGGTGAGTCGGCCGATGGTGAGGGCCGGCACGCCCGCCCGGGCGAACGGCAGGCTGTCGGTGAGAATGCCGACCGGCAATCGGCGCAGGCGGTGCGGCAAGCCCGCACCCGCGAGCCTGGGCCCCTCGAGCCGCGCGATCGCCGTTCCGCGGGCATCGTGGCTCACCAGAGCGAGCTCGCCCTCCTGGTCGATCGTGTCGAGGTTGAGCACCACGGCGCCCCGGAGCGCTTTGCCCTGCCCCGCCACGAACACTCGGGCGCCGACCAGGCCGAACTCCTCCGCCCCGGTGATGAGGATGCCGGTCGCGGGATCGGTCAGCCGCTCGGCGGCGGCGAGCGCCCCCGCCACGCCGGTGCCGTTGTCGCGGGCGCCCGCCGAGCTGCCTCGGAGCCGACCGCGACCGGCCAACGCACCGGCCAGCACCGCGAGCAGCGCTCCCGCACCAGCGGCGGCCACCGGCAGCGGACCGGCGAACCGCGCCAGCGCCAGCGCCGTGAGTGCCGCGATCGCGAGACCGATGACCCAGACGGCCACCAGTCGGCCCGCCATCGACTGGACCTGGGCCTTGGTGTCGAGGTGGGCCACGATCCAGCGCCGCACGGGAACGGTGCCGCGGGTGGCCACCAGGTTGGCGTCCTCCCGCGTGCCGCCGAGCGGCAGCCACCCGAGCCCGATGCCGACCGCCAGCAGGACCAGCAGGAGCAGCCCCGCCGCGAGCACGAGCGTCGCCGCCCACCCCGGCACCCGGGCGCCGGTCAGCAGCGGCAGCAGCAGTAGCGCCAGGCCGCCGAGGCCGGCACCGAACACGGGAAGGCCGTTGAGACTGGAGGGAACGAAGGCGAATCGCTGGCGCTCGACCTGGTAGCCCAGGCTCTCGAGGTGGCCGGCGACGAGCTCGCGGGCGGCCGCGGCGCCGGGACTGCCGGCCTCGCGAGTGAGCGCGAGGACACAGGCCATGGTCTCGGCGAGGGAGGGCATCGCCGGCCGCCTCAGGCGGACACGGCCGGCTTTCCGGCTTTCTTGCCGGCGGCCGCCGGACCCGCGCTCATCGAGAGGGCCGCCTTCCCGGTCTCGGCCGTGATGACGCCGGCCTCGGTCAGGTCGGCCACGTGCTGCTCGAAGGTCTGGGTGCCGAGCTGCTTCCGGCCGTCGGCCATGTGCTTCCGAAGCTCGCCTAGGCGGGCGGCGTCCTTGAGGCACTCGCGCACGGCGGGGGTCGCGATCAGGAGCTCCACCGCCGGGACCCGTCCCTTCTCATCCTTCTCGGGCAGGAGCTGCTGGCAGACGATGGCCCGGAGGGCCTCGGAGAGTCGCATCCGGCCGATCTCCCGCTCCTCGCGCGGCAGGGTGGTGAGGATCCGTTCGATGGTGGTGACCACGTTGGGCGTCGGCATCGAGGCGATGACCAGCCGTCCGGTTTCGGCGCCCTTGATCGCAGTGTCGATCGTGTCCGGATCGCTGATCTCGCCCAGCACCACGACGTCGGGGTCCTGCCGCAGGGCCGCCCGGACGCCAATCGTCAGGCTGTCGGTGTCCACCCCGACCTCGCGCTGGGTGATGCTGCAGCTCAGATCGCGGTGGAGGAACTCGATCGGATTCTCGATGGTGACCACGTGCTTGTGCTGGCTGCGGTTGATGTGATGCACCATGGCGGCCACGGTCGAGCTTTTACCGCTCCCGCTCACGCCGGTCACGAGCACCAGCCCCCGCTCCGATTCGGCCACCTGGCCCAGGACCTCGGGCAGCCGAAGCGATTCGAGCGTAGGCACCGTGAACGGAATCACCCGCATCACGATCATGAACGACGACCGCTGCCGCAGCACGTTGACCCGGAAGCGGCCCACGCCGGGCATCCCCCAGGAGCAGTCGAAGTCCCGCAGCCGGTCGATCTTGAGCCGGTCCTCGTCGCTGCTGATCAGTTTGAGGGCGATGGCGCGGGTCTGGTCGGGCGTCAGCCGCTGCTTGGTCAGGGGCACGAGCTTGCCGTTGATCCGGGCGCGGAACACGTCGCCGGCCTTGATGTGCAGGTCGGAGGCTCCCCGTTCGACGGCCGCCTTGATGATCTTCTCCATGTGCTCGCCCCTAGTGCTGGTTCGCCGCCGCCGGCAGGAAGCCCATTCGCGCCCGCACGTCCCGCATGGTCTCGCCGGCCAGCCGCCGGGCCGCCGCGGCGCCGTCGCCCAGAATCTGATCGACCAGCGCGGGCTGGGCGTCGAGCTCGAGGGCCCGCGCCCGGATCGGCGCCAGGGCCGCGATCATGTTGTCCGCCAGGACCCGCTTGCAGTCCAGACAGCCCCAGCGGGCCCCGCGGCAGTTCTCCGCCACCGTGGCCACCGTCTCCGCTGGCGAGAAGTACCGGTGCAGATGGTACAGGTTGCAGATCTCGGGGGTGCCCGGATCCTTCTTCGTCACCCGGGCCGGATCGGTCTTGGCCGGGCGCAGCTTCTGCCAGATCTCCTCGGGCGAGTCGAGCAGCCCGATCGTGTTGCCCAGGCTCTTCGACATCTTGGCCTGCCCATCGAGGCCCATGATCCGCTTGGCCTCGGTCAGCAGCGGCTTGGGCTCCGGGAACCACTCCTCGCCGCCGCCGAACTCGGCGTTCCACTTGCGGGCGATCTCGCGCGCCAGCTCCAGGTGCTGGGTCTGGTCGTCGCCCACGGGCACCAGGTCGGCCCGGTAGAGCAGGATGTCCGCCGCCATCAGCACCGGGTAGTTGAGCAGTCCCGCCGGGACACTTTCGAACCGCTGCGCCTTATCTTTGAACTGGGTCATCCGCTCCAGCTCGCCGATCGGGGTCAGGGTATTGAGCAGCCACTGCAGCTCGCTGTGCTCCGGAACGTGTGACTGCACGAACAGGACCGCCCGGTCGGGATCGATGCCCGCGGCCAGGAGCCCGACCGCCATCTCCCGCGTCCGCCGGCTGAGCGAGGCGTGGTCGTACTTGCCGGTGATGGCGTGGAGGTCCACGATGCAGTAGATGCAGTCGTAGCTCTGCTGCAGGGTGACCCAGTTCTGCACCGCCCCCAGCAGGTTGCCGATGTGCAGCTCGCCGGACGGTTGAATCCCCGAGAATATGCGTGGCATGGCCCGCAACTTACCCGGTTCCCTGGAGGGCAGCAAGCCAGTGTCCGCCTTGGACTTACTTCACCTCGCGCGGACCGCGGCCGAGGCGGCCGCGGGCTACCTGCGCGAGGTCGAGCGGCCGGCCGATCCGAGCGGGTGGACCCACAAGGGCAGCCGAGACTTCGTGACCGAGGTGGACCGAACGGCGGAACGGCTGATTGCCCGGGTCCTGTTGGCGGCCGAGCCCGGCAGCCGGATCGTGGGGGAGGAGCTGAGCCCGGATCTGGTCCGGGAGGGCCTGGTCTGGATCGTCGATCCGCTCGACGGGACCACGAACTTCCTGCACGATTTCCCGGCCTTTGCCGTATCGGTCGCGGCAGCGGTGGATGGCGAGCTGGAGGCCGGAGTGGTGGTGGACGTGCCGCGCCAGGCCGTGTACGCGGCCGCCCGTGGGGGCGGGGCGTGGGAGGGCGACCGTCAGCTGTCGGTCTCCACCATCGCGGATCCCGAGTTGGCCCTGATCGGGACCGGGTTTCCCTTCAAGCAGACCGGGCAGATCGGGGAGTACGGGGCTCAGTTCGCCCGCGTAGCGGCCAGGACCAGCGGCATCCGCCGACCGGGCGCGGCCGCGCTCGATCTCGCCAACGTGGCGGCGGGGCGGTTCGACGGCTTCTGGGAGCTGCAGCTGTCGGCCTGGGACATCGCCGCGGGCTTGCTCCTGGTCCGCGAGGCCGGCGGGGTGGTCACGGATGTCACCGGCCGGCACGTGGGGGCCGAGCACACGGGCCTGGTGGCGGGCAACCCGGCGATGCATGCCTGGCTGCTGGCCACCGTGACGGAGGGAGAGCGATGAGCAGCGACGAGCCGAGGATGACCGACTGGCTCGAGCGAATCGCGGCGCCGACCGCGGCGCCGGCCGGTGGCGCGGCGGCGGCCCTGGCGGGGGCCCTGGGCGCCGCGCTGGCCGAGATGGTGGGGGGTCTGACCCGCGCGCGCGAGCGCTACGCGGCGGTGCATGATGTCGCTGCCCGAGCGCGGAAGGAGGCCGCGGGGCTCCGGCACCGACTGTTGGAGCTGGCGGCCCGGGACGCGGCCGCCTTCGAGGGCTTTGGCCGCGCGCTCGCCCTGCCCAAGACCACTCCAGACGAGAAGGCCCGGCGCGATCGGGCGCGGGCGGATGCCTTCCGCCACGGCGCCGCGGTGCAGCTCGACCTGCTGGCACTCCTGGCGGAGGTGGCGAGGCTTGGGCTCGAGCTGGCCGAACGGGGCGTAGCCGGCGCCGCGGGGGATGCCGCTACCGCGGTGTTCCTCGCGGCCGGCGCTGCGCGCAGCGCCTCCTGGGCGGTGCGCAGCAACCTCCGCGAAGCCGGCGAGGCACCCGGCGAGGAGGTTGGGCAGGCGGCGGCGTGGCTGGCGACGGTGGAGGACTGCGAGCGGCGGGTTGGGCGGCTGCTGGAGGACCGGGTGGGCTGAGGCGGTAAGTCCGCGGCGCGGGCGGTTTCAGGCCGCGGTCAGGATCTTCGGCCCATTGGCGGTGATGGCGACGGTATGCTCGAAGTGGGCCGACAGGCTGCCGTCGGCGGTGACCACGGTCCACTTGTCGCCCAGCGTCTTGGTGGCCGGGCTGCCGATGGTGATCATCGGCTCGATCGCGAGGGTCATTCCCTCGAGCAGCCGGGGGCCGCGCTTGGGGCTGCCGTAATTGGGGATCTGGGGCTCCTCGTGGAATCGGGTGCCGATCCCGTGCCCCACCAGCTCGCGCACCACCCCGTATCCCGCCCCCTCGGCCACCTCCTGGACGGCGTGTCCGATGTCGCCCACGTGGTTTCCCACCCTGGCCTGGGCGATGCCCGCCGCCAGACACTCCTGCGTCACCGCGAGCAGCCGCTCGGCCGCGGGGGTGATCGTTCCGACCGGCAGCGTGGTGGCCGAGTCGGCGTGCAGTCCCTCGAGCTGAACCCCGACATCCACGCTCACGATGCTGCCTTCGCTCAGCACCCGCTTGGTGGACGGGATTCCGTGCACGATCTCGATGTCGATCGATGTGCAGAGCGTCTTGGGGAAGCCGTAGAGGCCCTTGAACGACGGCGTGGCCCCGTCGTGGCTCCGGATGTACTTCTCCGCGGCGGCGTCGAGATCCTCGGTCGAGAGGCCGGGCCGCACCAGCTCGCGCATGAGGGCGAGCGTACCGGCCACGATCCGGCCGGCCCGGCCCATGGCGTCGATTTCGCGCGGAGACTTGAGCGTGATCATGCTATCGGCCGAGCGCCTGCCGGACTCGCGCCGCGATCTCATCGATGGTGCCGACGGCCGGCACCTGCCGGACCGCCTTCCGCTGCTCGTACCAGGCCAGCACCGGCG
>JBBRGH010000181.1:0-6534 GCA_038240915.1 Gemmatimonadales bacterium
GTGAAGCGGGTCAGCGGGTAGCGCAGGAGGCCGAGGGCGCCGTAGGCCGTCTCGTCGTAGGCGATGAACTGGTCGCCCTCGAAGTTGCGGCTCTTGGTGCGGAAGGCGCCCACGCCCCAGTTGACCCGGCGGCTCTGATTAAGGTAGACGGTGGTAGCGCTCAGGTTCGAAAGGATGCTGCCGAGTCGGCGGCCCTGGTACGAGGAGATCGAGCCGAACAACAGGTTATCGCCCAGCAGGTCGCTGGCAAGGAAGAAGATCCCCTGGGCGCCCCCGTACCCGGGAATGACGACGGCGTCGCCGGCAGCGAAATCGAGGGTGAGGTGTCGGCGGTAGGGCTCGCGCCGGGAGGCCAGACTGGTGGTGGTGTCGCCCGGCGCATCCCAGCGCCACTCGCCCGCCGGCGCCGCGTCCGGCACCCGGGCGAAGCGCTCCCGCTGGGCCGAGGAGTCCACCGCGATCCGGTAGAGGTTCCAGCTCAGGTCGTGGAAGCCGCCCACCACCAGCCCCCCGCCGGGGAGCGGCACCGCATCGAAGGCGCCGGTCCAGGCGGACGTCTCGCGCTGTCCGTTCCCGGCCGAGTCGACCGAGAAAACGTTGAGCACGCCGTCGCGATCGGAGGTGAAGTAGATCCGGCCGTCCTGGGCCCAGAGCGGCGACTCGTCCCGCCAGTTGCCGGAGGTGAGCTGGGTCGTGGTGCCCGAGGCCAGGTCGAGCAGAAACAGATTCGCCGCGCCGGCCCGGCCTTCCGCGTTCCGGTCGGAGGCGAACACCAGTTGCCGGCCGTCCGCGCTCGGGCTGGGATCGAGGTCCTGGTAGTGGTCGTTGGTGAGCGGCTCGAGCTCGCCGCCGGGCAGGCTGATCCGGTAGAGATCGGACACGCCGCGCTCGGACAGCCCGCTCACGACGATGCTCCGTCCATCGGGCATCCAGTGCGGGGAGAGCAGCGAGACCAGCTCGGGGAACTGGTAGCGCCCGGTGGCCTTCCGGCGCTTGAGGTCCCAGACGAAGAGAGCGTCGCGGTCGCCGTAGCGCGCCGTGAAAAGCAGCAGGCCGGGGCGGGAAGCGTCCATCCGCGAGTCGAAGGCGTGGAACGACTCGACCTGGGCCGACCGGCCGCTGGTGACCACCGAGTGACCTTTGGAGCGGGGCGCCAGCGACTTCTGATAGATGGAGACGTAGCCGTTGGCCGGCGAGACGTAGGCGATCCGCCCGGGCGCGTCCACGCCGCCGGTGTCGGGCATGACCGCGGCCTTGACGCCGAGCCGGACCACCTCGGTCCCCAGCAGCGGCAGCGGGGCGAGCGTGTCCACCGAGGGATAGAACTGCCGCCGCATGGCGAGCTGGAATTCGTCGCTCAGCTGATCGAGGGTCCGGCCGTAGACCGCCTGGATCGCGGCCTCGAAGCTGTCGTGCCGATTGAGCTCCTTGTACATCAGGCCGATGCGCCAGTCGCCGTAGCGGTCGGCCAGCCAGCGGTGAATCTGCCCGCCGATCGGGTAGACGATGCCGCTGGTCACGTAGGTCAGCTGCTTGAAGGTCGGCAGCCGGCCACTCAGGGTCAGGTCCCGCATGACCATCTCGTCCCGCGCGTCCTGCCCCGCCGACCAGAGCTCGGCCATGCCCTCGGTCCACCAGAGCGGGAAGGTGTAGCGCCGCGCCCGGGGGGCCAGGTTGTAGCTCTCGATCAGCAGGTCGAGCTGGAAGACGTGCACCATCTCGTGCCGCATCGTGTGCCGGAACTCGGCGAAGTTCCCCCGGAACGGCAGCGCCACCCGGCGCTTGAGGAAGTCGGTGGCGCCGAGCAGCCCTTCGGGCGGGGTGAACGGCAGGATGTTGGTCTGCTCGAAGTCGGTGTGCGAGGCGTACACGATCATGGGGATGCGGCTCGGCACCGTGTGGCCGAACTGCACGCTCAGGGTATCGTAGCTCGCCTCGGCGTACGCCAGCGAGGCGGGCGCCAGGTCGGTTTCGGCCGAGTAGTAGTAGAGATCGACATGGGGGCCCTTGAGTACGCGCCAGTCGAGCTTGCGATACTGGATCTTGTTCTGGCCGAAGGCGAAGAACTGGGCCCGCGCGGGCGTGCCAAGCGCGCAGAGGAGGGCCAGCACGCCGAGGACGATCCGGCGCGCGCCCGCACCCCGCGAAGTCGCTGTCATGGTGGCGCTACTTCCTGGCGATGGTCCGGATCATGTCGCCCTGGGTGATCCGGAACAGGGTGGCCGCGCCGCCGACGACCTTGCCGAACACCGTATAGGTGCCGTCGAGGTGGGGCTGGGCGCTGAGGTTGATGAACCACTGGCTCATGCCGGTGTCGGGGCCGGAGAGGGCCATGCCGAGCATCGGGGCGTCGTAGCGATTGCGGTTGATCTCGTCGCGGATGGCGCCGCCCGGACTGCCGAAGCCGTCGCCGCGGGGATCGCCGTCCTGGACCACGAAGTTCGGCACCACCCGGTGCCACCGGTTGCGATCGAAGAACCGGCGATCCACCAGGCGGAGGAAGTTGTCCACCGTGAGCGGTGCGTCGGGCCCGAGCAGCTCGATCTCGACCGGTCCCCGTCCCTCGGTATCGATGATCACGTGCGGCCGGCCCAGCGAATCGGGGCCGGTGAGATAGCGCCGGGCCAGGTCGCGGTAATCCTGCAGCGAGCGGCCCGTGGCAATCGGGTGCACCGGACCCCAGCGTGCCGCCGCCTCGGGCCAGTTGTCCACGGCCCACTGCCGAAGCAGGTAGTTCTGCGGCCGGGTGGTGCCCACCAGAAATTCGCGATCGACCCGCGCCCGGGCGGCGGGCCCGGTCTTCCGGATGGCGAGGATGGCGCCGAGCACCGACAGCGCCGCTTCCGGAAAGGAGTCGTGGCCGGTGGCGGCATAGGTCCGGACCAGCGCCGGAAGATCTGCCGGGTTGGCCGCCCGGGTAACGGCGTCGGCCGCCACGCTCCGCACCGCGGCGTCCTTGTGCCCGAGCAGCGGGCGGGCCGCGGCCAGCAGCGCCGGATCAGGGCCCTCGACTTCACCGGCCCAGGCCTGCAGGCCGGCCGCGACCACCCGGCCGTCGCGGTCGGCCAGGAAGGCGGGCGACGCGCCCGGCCCCGCGAGCGCGCGCCCTTCCGCCGCCGCGGCACGATCGCGCCAGTCACCGCTGGCGCGCCAGCTGGTCGCGGCGGTGGCGAACGCGGCGGAGTCCGCGCGGGCGAGCGCCACCAGCGAAGTGCGGCGAAGCGCGTAGGTGCCTTTGCCGCCGGCCGCCCGGGCCAGGGCCTTGACCGCGTCGTCGCCGCCCAGCTCGCCCAGCGTCTCCGCCACCGGGATCTGCACCGATGGCAGGGGATCCTCGATCATGGGGGCGAGCCGGCTGCCCAGCGACGGGTCGTGATAGCTGCCGAGGGAGCGAATGGCGTTGATGCGGACCTGGGGGCTCGGATCCTCCGCCGCCCGGAGCAGCGCGTCGGCCACGGCGGTCGGAGCGAGCCCGGCGGCCTCGGCGTAGCCGCGGGTGAGACTCTTGGCCGCCAGCGAGCGGATGTAGGCCTCGGGGTCGCGCAGGATCAGCAGCATCCGGTTGCCGGCCGGGGCCGCCCGCAGCCGGCCGAGCGAGAACACGGCCCGGAGACGGGGCGACGGGCTGGTGTCGTCCATGAAGGGAAGCAGGGCCGTGACGGGCGCCTCGTCGCCCAGGCGCCAGGCCTCGCCGATGGCCTGGTTGATGGCCGGGGTCCGATCCTCCTGCGTCAGTGCCGCCCGCCCGGCCATCACCCCGCCGATGAAGTCCGCGCTCCGGCGGCCCCCGATCTTCGCGAGCGCGGTCACCGCCTCGGCGGCGGTGGGAGCGTCCAGGGGGGGCTGGCCGGTGAGCCGGTCGATCAACGGCTGAACCGCCACGCTGTCCCGCAGCAGCCCCAAGGCAAACGCGGTGGCCACCCGGACCGTCGAGTCCGGGTCGGACAGCAGCGGCAGGAGGATCGACGTGGCCCGGTGGTCGCCGATCCGGCCGGCGGCGAGCACCGCGATCCGGCGCACGAGCGAGTCGGGGGCCACCACCGCGCGGGCGAACAGGTCGACCTGGTACTCGCGGGCGTCCTCGGCCGCCAGCAGCGGGGCCAGCTGCTCCACCACCGACTGCTCCTGCGCGGCGACCGGCCGGGCGCCGAGGGCCAGCCCGGCGACCACCAGCGACACGCCGGGCAGACGGCGCAGACGGTGGGACCGCTTTCCGGAACGGGACGGGGAATGGCTAGGCAGACTCACGGGCGATCCTCGGTACCTCAGGACTGACTCCCAGCCGGACCGGATCGGGCACCGGCACCAGCCGCTGTTCGACCGCCGCCGGAAGCCGGCGGAGGGCCATCGATGCATCGAGCGAGAGCAGTGTGACACTCGCCGTGGCCAGCAGGCGGCCGTCATCGGCGTGCTCCACCGCGTAGCCGAACTCGACCGAGCGGGAGCGGCGTCCGCGGACCCAGCACCGGATCCGGAGCCGGTCGTCGAAGCGGGCCGGCTGCCGGTAGCGCACCGCCACCTCGCTCACCGCCAGGCGCAGCCCCGTGGCTTCAAGTTCGCGGTAGCTGGCCCCGCACTGCCGGAGATGCTCGGTGCGGGCGACGTCGAGCCAGACGAGGTAGCGCGCGTGGTAGGCGACGCCCATCTGGTCGGTTTCGGAATAGTTCACGCGAACCAGGGTTTCGGTGACGGTCGGGACCGTCATGACGGCCTCTCGGGCTTGGGGACGCT
Source organism: Gemmatimonadales bacterium (assembly GCA_038240915.1). Lineage (GTDB taxonomy): Bacteria > Gemmatimonadota > Gemmatimonadetes > Gemmatimonadales > GWC2-71-9 > CAVVWJ01. Next base: position 4,732 of record JBBRGH010000181.1, read on the forward strand.
CGGCGGGGCGATGCCGTGACACCGGAGGCGCGGTTGCCCCGGCAGGCGGAGCGGCCCATCTTTGGCGCCGTGCTGGGCCACGCGCTGGTCATCGTGTCGGATGCCCATCTGGGCGTAGCGCCTCCGGCGGTCGAGGAGGCGCTGTTGTCGTTTCTGGAGGCCGTGCCCGGGCTGGGCGACTGCCTGCTCATCAACGGCGATCTGTTCGACTTCTGGTTCTCCTACGCCCGCGTCATCCCCCGCCGCGGTTTTCACGTGGCGGCGGCGCTGGCCCGGCTCCGCCGGCAGGTGCCGATCGTGATGGTCGGGGGAAACCACGACCGCTGGGGCGGTGACTTCTGGGAGCGCGACGTCGGCGTGCAGTTCGATCCGCGGCGGGTGACCTTCGAGATCGGGTCCCGCCGGGTGGCGGCCATCCACGGCGACGGGCTGACGGAGCCGCGGCTGCGGGCCACCCTGCTCCACCGGGCGATCAACCATCCGGTCACCGCAAGCGTCTACCGCGCCATCCACCCCGAGATCGGCCTTCGGCTCGTCGATTTTCTGAGTCCCCGGCTGGGCGACCAGTCGCCCAACCCCGACCGGCTCTCGGTGGCGTCGGCGCGCCAGGCCCAGTGGGCGGCCCGCCTGCTGGCGGCGGAGCCGGAGCTCGGGCTGCTGGTGATGGGCCACACCCACCAAGCGGCGTTGTCGGCGCCCATGCCGGGACGGCAATATCTCAACCCCGGGGCCTGGTTCGACGGCTTCCGCTTTGCCGTGGCCACCGCCCACGGCGCCGAGCTGCGAAGCTTCAGCTCAGCGGTACCACCTCTGCCTTTCCCATCCGCTCCCCGATAAACCGCGCCCCGACCTGACGGAAGCGGACCTCGTCGTCGCTGACCGCGAATCGGTGGTTCGGCGCCGCGTCCGCCGCCGCCGCCAGTCCGGCCGCCGCCAGCGCCTGCTCCACCGCCCCCGCCGTCTCTTCGCCGCTGTCGATCAGCCGTACCTCCGGGCCCATGACCCGCTGCAGCAGCGGCTTGAGTAGCGGGTAGTGGGTGCAGCCCAGCACCAGGGTGTCGACCCGGGCCTGGCGCAGCGGCTCGAGGTACTCGCGGGCCACCAGCTCCGCCGCGGGATGCTCGAACCAGCCCTCCTCGACCAGCGGCACGAACAGCGGGCAGGCTTTCTGCTCGACCCGGGCGTCGGCGTGCACCCGCTGGATGGCGCGGGCGTAGGCGTTGCTCGCGATGGTGCCGGCGGTGCCGATGACGCCGATCGGGCCGGCCGGAGACGCCGCGGCGGCGGCCCGGGCGCCGGGCTCGATCACGCCCACGACCGGCACCGGCGACTGTCGCTGCAGCGTCTCGAGCGCGTGGGCGGTGCTGGTGTTGCAGGCGATCACCACCGCCTTCACCCCCTGCTTCAGCAACCAGTCGAGAATCTCGAGGCTGTAGCGGGTCACCGTCTCGGGCGACTTGGGCCCGTACGGCACCCGCGCGGTGTCGCCGAAATAGACCGTGGATTCGCGTGGCAGCCGCTCGTACACGGCGCGCGCGACGGTCAGCCCCCCGATGCCCGAGTCGAAGATCCCGATCGGTGCGTCGTTCATCGGATCCGGAACGGAATCGTGCCGGTGGCCCCGATGCCGGACGGCCACACCCGAATCTTCAGATCCCCGGGAAAGTCCCAGAGATGCGACGCGACATAACCCTCCAGCCCGGCGGCGAGATGGTTGAAGCCGAGCAGGACGAGCCAGTCCTCGTGCTCGCGCCGCTTGTCCTCCGCGCGCTCACTGTTGTTGCGACGGAGAAACGCCAGCTC
>JBBRGH010000182.1:0-6486 GCA_038240915.1 Gemmatimonadales bacterium
ATCGAACTCGGTATGGACCACACTCTGCCACCCCCCGGGACCGCGGCGCCAGACGGCCATGGCGCCAGCCAACTGCTTGAACGCTTTCCCCTGGAAACGTCCCCAGGCATGCGAGTAGTAATTCAGCACCAACACACTGTCGGTGATCCAGTGACGCCGCCAGTGGTATAGTCGGAAGGAATCGAGCTGCAGGTCCCCGCCGAAGTGCAGCCCTAGTTCGACGTCGCGCGATCGATCGGCGTGGCCGATGCCGCTAAGCATCAGGTAATCCTGGGCCAAGCGGCCCGCGAAGCCAGCGGAGTCTCGGTCGTGGACCGCCTGCCACAATGAGGCCTCCGCCGCGCGTACACTGTCCGCTGTTGCGGAGCTGCGAGGTTGGCTCTTCTCCGGAGGGAGGGCGGACGATCGGCACGCAAAGGATGCCAGCATGCACGTCATAAGGAGCTGCGTTCATTCCGTGCCCCGGTGTACAGGTAATTGGTCGACCGCCCAACGGCATGCAAATCAGCTGCAGACGACCTGTGAAACCTTTCGTTCCTTACCGCCTTGAGGAGACTTGGCACGTTACCGGAGCTCCTGCCCGCCCGTGTTTCTCGGCAGCATTTGCGGGTTAGGCACCGTGCCGCGCGGCGCTGGGCCTGCTGAGTCGCCACGCGCACCACGTGGCCACGACCTGGAGCGGCAAGCGCAGCCAGAGCAGCGCCTCCGTGCAGACACGATCGTCGGACGGCAGGTCGAGCACTCGGATCCCGACGGGCGCCACAATGCTCTGACCGGCGGCACCTGTCCGCTTCATGCTCCTCAAATGCCCGCGTACCACGCGTACTCTCCCGACCCCAGGCTGATGCCCTCGAGCGAATCCGTAATCAGGAGCCGGTCGATGTACTTCACGCTCTTGTAACCGAGCTGGCGCGGCACGCGCATGCGCAGAGGACCGCCAAAGGGTACCGGCAGGTCACTGCCATTCATCCCCCATGCCAGCAGCGTCTGCCCGTGCATCGCCTCGTCGATGTCGATGCTGTCCCACCACCCCGGATCCGACGAGTAATAGACGACGTAGCGCGCGCTCGGACGCACGCCCGCCGCGGTCAACACCGCCGCAAAGAGCGTCCCCGTCCACTCGGCCACGTATGACCACCCTTCCTCGCACACGACCTCAGTGATCTGCGAGCTCACCGGCATAGTGCGCAACTCACCAAGCGACAGCCTCAGGGGGCGCGCAATGTGCCCGCGCATTGACACGTGCCAGTTCGCGAAATTCTCGGCCTGATGTCGCTTGAAGGCCGCCGTCAGGGGAGGCGTCTCGTTGGCGAACGGCTTCGCCGAAATCATGCTGCGCGGAAACTCGCGCGCGAGGCTGTGCCGGCCGAAGACGCGGTGAGCCGCGTAGTTCAGCGTTTCGCCAACACCATACACCCCACCGGAGTCTGGCGGGACGAGTCCAAACCGGCGCCCCGTGGCTGCGACCGTTTGCATGACGACCGCGCCGGCAGCCACGGCTCCCCCGGCAAGCAGCGCCCGTCGCGTGATGTTGGTCATCGGGGCGTCTCCGGTGTTCCGGTGATCATCGCTCGCACGCGCGGCCCGAACCCGGCGAGGATGATCATCGTGACGTGGATGAGGGTGAAGGCCACGAGCGCAATCGTAACCAGAAAATGCAACGTACGTGCAGACTGACGCCCGCCAAGCAGTGTGACCGTTGTTGGCAGGACCGCGGTGAACGCGGGCGCCATGGCGAGACCTGTCCAGATGAGCAGGGGGAACAGCACGAACACGACACCAAGGTACGACACTCGTTGGAGCGCGTTGTACGACGATGGATCACCGAACGCCGACGGGCTGAGTCGAAGGTGGTCGATGATGTTGGCGCGCCACGCGTGCCAGCGGCGGTCGGCTGGGGCGGGCACGAGGTGATGGCGGAAGTGCCCGCTTCGCAGGCCGAGAAGCACATACACGAGTCCCCCGGCGAGGACGAGCCAGGCAGACTGGAAGTGCAGAAAGCGACTCCACCCGTTCTGGTCGGGAAGAATGAAGCTGTAACCTGTGGGCACCATTGCGCGGGAGGATGGCACCGGAACGGTGAACACCGGCGTGGTGTTGACGTTGCCGACTTCTCCCCAATAGAAGCGGGGATGCGACAGGACGATCTCGAGACCGCTCACCAACAGCGCGAAGAAGGCGATCGTCGTGACCCAGTGTGTGATGCGGACGAAGCGCAGGTGCCGCGGCGCGGGGTCCGCCACTGCGTCTGCGTTGTCCCGCGAAACCGAAGGGCGCGCTGGTGACATGGCCTACTCTCGCATTCGGGAAAGAGTGTACCGCGGTGGTCCGGTCGCCGCCCGTCAATAAGAATGCAGCGCGAAGTGCGGCACAAGGGAACTGCGGCCGTAGCTCGCCCGTACCCGGCAACAGGAAGGTGTAGGAAGCCGGCCAGAGCAGCAGACCCTGACTCTGGCTCGAGGGCGTCGCACCGCGCAACGCGCAGGGAAGCTTGACCGTGGGCTGTGCGCTCACCGCGTGAAACGTCCGTTCCTAAGAGCTCTCGGAGTGCATAGCGGCAGGCGCGCCCCGAGGTGAGTTCGGCTGCCTGCGCGGGTCAGGTGGCGAGCCGGCGCGACCTCAACGGGTGTCGAAGCAGCGCCAGCTCGCTTCGACGACGCGTGCCCGGTTCTCGGACCCCACGAGCCGCACCCGGATGGGTGTCATTGGACACGTCCCGGCCGAGCTGTTCAGGGAAGACTTCCCTCGTGTCTGCGGACCGGCTGCCCACCCACGTCTGGGCGCCATGGGCCCAGGCCCTCAGGCGCCCGGCTGGCGCCGTGCCGCAGTAGGCGTCCAGGAGACAGGTTCCGTCGCCCGCGCGAGCCGCACGAATGCAGTCGAATCCTGCCGAATGGCCGCGGCGAGGAAGCGCTGCGCCGGGCGCGTGAAGTTCTGGCCGGGAAAGTCAGCGGAGTACGGTTGGAGCCACAGCATCGCTCCAGCGAAGATCGCGAGTGCCGCGACCGATACGATGACGGGCATTTTTCCGTTCACCATAGGCCCTCCTCGTCCGCCTAGCGGAATGAAATCAGCTGCAGGCCCTCGAGCCCGCGCCCGCCCGGCGCCACCGCAGGCTCGGAGTCGGTCGGCGCCGACTCGCGACCTGTCAGCACCGACGCGGAACCTGTGAGATCCGACGCGCGATCTGTGCGCGCCGACGCGGAACCTGCGCGCGACTTCGCGCGACCCGGGAGCGCGGGCACCTGTCCTCTCCCGGGGACACTTTCGTGTCCAACTGTCCTGAAAAAGAGGACAGCGGGTGACACCGTCAGCGCCCATTCCCGGTCCGCCCGGATGATCGCGTTCGTTGCCACCCGCTGTTCGGCCGCTATTCCCGGGGTATCCGCCGCCGTCTTCGGCCCCTCACCCGATCATCCCCCCGCCAACCGCACCCTCCCCACCTCCCCCGGCTCGTTCGTCACCACCCCCGCCACCCCCCGCTCCCACAGCCGCACCGCCACCCCCGGCTCGTTCACCGTCCACACGTGCACCGGACAGCCGAGCGTCCGCGCCGCCGCCACGAACCGCCGGGTCGGCACCGGCAGCCCCCGGTGCCGCGCCGGCACGCTCAGGAACCGGTAGCGCGGCCGCGGCAGCCGCCGCCGGAGCAGCACCGCCAGGTACAGCTCCGTGATGTCCCGCCCCGACGCCCCGCACGGGATCGGCCCCTCCCGGAACAGCGCCACCGCCGCATCGTCCTCCGCCGCCACCACACACCGCTCGCCCGCCCCCTCGTCCATCAGCACCCGCCGCACCGCCTCCTGCACCTCCGGCTCCTTCACCTCCACCAACACCGGCATCGCCGGGAACGCCCACAGCACTTCCGCCAGCGTCGGGATCCGCACCCCCCGGTCCCGGAACGGATGGCTGGCTCCGCCGTCCGCCGTGAACCCCCAGCCCGCGTCCGCCATCCGCAGCTCGGCCAGGGTCCGGGCCCGCACCGGTCCCGTGAGACTGGTGGTCCGCTCCAGCGAGGCGTCGTGCACCACCACCGGCGCCCCGTCCCGGCTCAGCCGCACGTCCAGCTCGAATGCGTCCGCCCCCTGCGTCACCGCCAGTTCGAACGCCGGCAGGGTGTTCTCCGGCGCCTGCCCCGAGGCGCCCCGATGGGCGATCACCGGCCGGGCGTCGAGGTCGAGCAGCGGGTTCTGCGACGCCATCGGTCAGCCGCCCCCGTAGTGGCCGCGGTACGACTCCCTGAGCGCCGACTTGAGGAACTTCCCGGTCGAGGTCCGCGGAATCGTCGCGACGAAAATCACGTCCTCCGGCAGCCACCAGTCGGGAAACACGCCCCGGATCGACGTCAGCAGCTCGGCCGCCGAGACGGTCCGCCCCTCGCGCAGCACCACCGCCGCCAGCGGCCGCTCCAGCCAGCGCGGGTGCGGCACCCCCACCACCGCCGCCTCCGCCACCGCCGGATGCCCCATCAAGGCACCCTCCAGCGCCACGGAGCTGATCCACTCGCCGCCCGACTTGATCAGGTCCTTGCTCCGGTCCCGGATCTCGAGGTACCCCCGCGCATCCACCGAGGCGACGTCGCCGGTCCGGAACCACCCGTCCGCCGTGAACCAGCCGCCGTCCTCCTCCGGCCGGTAGTACGCCGAGGCCACGTAGGCGCCCCGCACCTCCAGCTCGCCCATGGTGACGCCGTCCCACGCCACCTCGCCCCGGTCGTTCCGCACCCGCAACTCGAGCAACGCTCCCGGCGCGCCCTGCTTCATCCGGAGCGCGTGCCGCTCGCCGGCCGGCAGCGCCTCGCCCTCGGGCGTGAGCCGCCCGAGCGTGCCCACCGGCGCCAGCTCGGTCATCCCCCACGAGGTCAGCACCCGGAGTCCGTGCCGCTGCTCCAGCCCCCGTACCAGCGACTCGGGCGCCGCCGCCCCGCCGATCACGATGGTCCGGAGCGCGCTCAGGTCGTACGCCCCCGGACAGGCATCGAGCCGCTCGAGCACGCCGAGCCACACCGTCGGCACCCCGGCGGCGAACGTCACCCGCTCGTCCTGGCACAACTGGAGCAGCGCCGCCGGGTCCACCGCCATGCCCGGAAAGACCAGCGCCGCCCCGGTCAGCGCCGCAGTGAACGGCAGCCCCCAAGCGTTGGCGTGGAACATCGGCACCACCGCCAGGACAGTGTCGGTCGCGCTGATGCCGAAGCTGCCGGCCATCGCGGTCGCCATCGAGTGCAGCACCAGCGCCCGGTGGGAATAGACGACGCCCTTCGACCGCCCCGTGGTCCCCGAGGTGTAGCACATCGCCGCCGCCGCCCGCTCGTCCAGCTCCGGCAGCGCCGGCCGCTCCCCCGGCGCCGACTGGAGCAGGGTCTCGTAGTCGAGCGCGTCAGCCGGCGGCGCGGCCCCGTCGCCCACCACGATCACGTGGCCGATCTCGGCCCGCTCCCGTACCTGCGCCAGCAGCGGCAGCAGTGCCACGTCCACCAGCACCACCCGGTCCTCGGCGTGGCGGACGATGTAGCCCAGCTCGTCCGGATGGAGCCGGAGGTTGAGGGTGTGCAGCACCGCGCCCAGCAGCGGGACGGCGAAGTAGGCCTCGAGGTGGCGGTCGTGGTTCCAGCAGAGGGTGGCGACGCGGTCGCCCGGGCCGACGCCGAGCCCGCGGAGGGCGCTCGCCAGGCGGTGGGCCCGGCGCAGCGTCTCGGCCCAGGTGGAGCGGTGCAGGGTGCCGTCGGCCCGGCGACTCACCACCGGCCGGTCGCCGTAGAGCGCTTCCGCCCGCCGGGCGATCGCGGCGACGGTGAGCGGATAGTCCATGGTCAGGCCGAGCATCGCCGCGGCCTACGGCCTCGCCTGCCGGGTGAAGAACTCCCAGATCAGCGTCGTCGCGTCCAGCTCCCGGCTCACCCGTCCCACTCGCCGGCCGGCCGCCGGCCCGCCCGGCCAGGTGTGCCCGCCCCCTTCTATAGTGAAGAGCTCGACCGACCGCCCCTCTCGGCACCCGGTAAACAGCGTCCGGCGCGCCCGGGTGCCGTCGGTCACCCGGTCGGGCTCGGCGGTCGTCTCCGGCGTCCCGCCGCAGCCCGCCACCGCGGCCCAGTACCCGATGCTCCGTTCGGCCGAGAGCACCTGGCCCCGCCGGCGGGCGACACCGCCGCCGCCGTAGGGCATCAGCGGATCGGCCGTGCCCTGGAAGGCGATCACCCCTACCGGCGTGGTGTGGATGCAGCCGTCGGCCAGGGCGATGGGCATCGCCCCGGCCACCGGCGCCACCGCGGCCAGGCTGCCGGGCAGGTCGCAGGCCAGCCGGAAGGCGAACATCGCCCCGTTGGAGATCCCGGTGGCGTACACCCGGCGCGGGTCGGTGCCCAGCTCGCGGCCGAGCGTGTCGAGCAGGGCGCGGACGAAGCCGACGTCGTCGTGGTCGGCCGCGTAGCCTCGACCGTCGTTCCAGCGGCCGCCCTGGCCCTGCGGGTAGGCCACGACGAAGCCC
>JBBRGH010000183.1:0-6466 GCA_038240915.1 Gemmatimonadales bacterium
GCCCTCACTGCTGCTGGCATATTCGTGGGCCTGCTGCATGAAGGCGTCCACATTGAGCTGGCCGCCGAAGCCGTCGCCCCGTCCTCCGCCGGCCATCTTCATCGCCAGGCGTTGCGACGCGACGACGTCCTGTCCCCCCAGCAGGCCCGCGCGGTCGGCCGAGAGCTCCGACTTCCGCGACCACTCGAGGAAGGCGAGCCGGATCGGCAGCACCGCGAGCCCCGCCAGCGTGGGGAGGGCGCCGAGGCTGATGAGCGCGAGGATCGCCGCGATGGTGCGGTAGAGGCTGTGCCCGCTGATCACGTGCCCCAGCTCGTGGGACATGAGGACGCGCAGCTCATCGTCGTCGAGCAGCGAGAGCGCCGCCGAGTGGACCACGATGAACGGCTGGTCGATGCCGTAGGCGCCGGCATTGAAGAACGGCGTCTGGGAAACGTAGAGCTCGGGGATCGTGGGCCAGTCGAAGGTGGTGCACACCTCGGTGTGGAGGTGCCAGAGCTTGGGGTATTGGGCGGGACCCACCCGGACGGCGTTGCCCTGGAAGAGGAGGCGCACGCCCCGCTCGCCGCCGAGCAACGCGAGCGTCTTCCGGATGACCTCGTCTACGCCGGGCACCGAGCGCAGGGCCTGGAGCGCGGCCCGATCGGCGGGATGCTCCCAGGCGACGCCGGAGATCTGGGGAAAGGTCTGGCGGGGACGCGGGGCGGGCAGGGAAGTGCTCATGGCCGGCTCGGGTTGGAGATGCGGGGCCCTACGGGCGCCAGAGGCCGAGGTTTCATTGTGAGACTAGGCACTGGCGGCGAACGCCTGGTCGAGATCCTCGAGCAGATCCTCGGCGTCCTCCACCCCACAGCTCAGCCGCACGAGGCTGTCGGTCAGTCCCATGGCCTGGCGCATGGCCGGCGGCACGGACGCGTGGGTCATGCTGGCCGGGTGCCCGATCAGGCTCTCGACCCCGCCGAGCGATTCCGCCAGGGCGAAAATCCGGGTGGCCTCGACGAACTTGCGGGCCCGGGTCGCGTCGCCCAGGTCGAGCGAGATCATGCCGCCGAAGCCGCTCATCTGGCGGCAGGCCAGGTCGTGCTGCGGGTGCGAGGGAAGCCCGGGATAGTAGAGCTTCGTGACGTCCTTCCGCCGGCCGAGCCACTCCGCCACCCGGCGGCCGTTGGCGTCGTGCTGCCGCATCCGGAGCGGCAGCGTCTTGATGCCCCGCCGCGCGAGCCCCCAGTCCATCGGGCCCGGCACGCCCCCGGCCGCGTTCTGAAGAAAGCCGATCCGCTCGGCCAGGTCGTCGCGCCGGGTGACCAGCAGGCCGCCGACCATGTCGCTGTGGCCGTTGAGATACTTGGTGGTCGAGTGGAGCACGATGTCCGCCGCGAACTCGAGCGGACGCTGGAAGAGCGGGGTGGCGAAGGTGTTGTCCACCACGGCCAGGAGGCCGCGGGCCTGGGTCAGGTCGCCGATGGCGGCCAGGTCCACCAGGTTCATCATCGGGTTGGTGGGCGTTTCGCAGTAGACCATCCGGGTGGCCGGGGTCAGCGCGCGTTCCACCTTGACCACGTCCCGCATGTCCACAAAAGTGAACGAGAGCCCGAGCTCACTATATACCCGCTGCATCAGACGGTGGCTGCCGCCGTAGACGTTCTCGCCGCAGACGATGTGGTCGCCGCTGCGGAACAGCTTGAGCAGGGTGTCGAGCGCGGCGAGCCCCGACCCGAATGCGAACCCGTGGGTGCCGCCTTCGAGCGCCGCGATGTTCCGCTCGAGTGCCTCCCGCGTGGGGTTCTGGGTACGGGCGTACTCGTAGCCCTTGTGCCGCCCCAGGCCGTCCTGGACATACGTGGAGGTCTGGTAGATCGGCGTCATGACAGCGCCCGACAGCGGTTCGGGCACCTGCCCGGCGTGGACCGACCGGGTGGCGAACCGATGGTCGTGATCGTGCGGCAGAATGCGGGTCATCGCGGGCCGGTAAGGTGAGGATGACAGAAGCGTAATGATGCGACCCGCGCGGTTGTAGAGGGGGGCGTAGAGCGGTTACCTTCGAAGCGTGTCCTCCCCGCCTCCTAGTCCCACCGGCGCGCACTGCCTCGTCGTGGACGACGATCCTCAGGTGCGCCATTCACTCGCGCGCGTCATCCAGGCCCACGGACTGGCCACGCTCGAGGCGTCATCGGGGGCCGAGGCCCTGGCCATCCTCGAGCAGCAGGGGGAACTGCCGTTGGTGATCTCCGACATCTACATGCCGGAGATGGACGGCGTCACCTTCCTGCGCGAGGCGCTGCGCCGCTACCCCGACATGGCGTTCGTGATGCTCACCGGCGTGGCCGAGGTGACCACGGCGGTCGAGTGTCTCAAGCTCGGGGCGCTGGACTACATCTCCAAGCCGGCTCTGGTGGAGGAAGTGCGCGCCCGGGTGGACAAGGCCCTCGAGAAGCGCGACCTCGTGCTGCAGAACCGATTCTATCAGCAGCACCTGGAGAGCCGGGTCCGGGAGCTCGACCGCCGTAACAAGCAATCCCTGATCAACGGCGTGCAGACGCTGGTGCACGCGCTCGAGGCCAAGGATGCCTACACCAGCGGCCACTCGACGCGGGTGAGCCGGTACGCGGTGAAGACCGCGGTGCAACTGGGGTACACGGGCGAGCGCCTGGAGTTTCTCCGGTTGGGCGGCGAGCTGCACGACATCGGCAAGATCGGCACCCGCGAGGACATCCTCAACAAGCCGGGACCGCTCACGCCGGACGAGTTCGAGCACATCAAGGGGCACGCCGCACTGGGTGAGCGGATCCTGGCGCCGACCCTGGCCGAATCGCCGGTCGTCCTCCGGATCGTGCGCTCGCACCACGAGCGGATGGACGGCGGCGGATTTCCCGACGGGCTGCCGGGCACGGATATCCCGCCCGAGGCGCGAATCGTGGCGGTGGTGGACGCGTTCGACGCGATGACGACCAACCGGGCCTATCGCCCGTCGCGGACGCCGGCCGACGCGGTCGACGAGCTCCTGCGCTGCTCCGGTTCCCACTTCGATACCGAAGTGGTAAGCGCGTTCCAGCGCGCCTTCCCCGATCTCTCGTTGCTTCCGATCTCCCTCTGACCGCTCCACACCCGATCTGATGTCCGACACCCTGATGATCAGCGTCTCCGGGATGCGTGGCCATGTCGGCACGGATCTCACGCCCGAACTCGTCGTGCGCCACGCGGCCGCCCTTGGCGCCTGGGTCCGCACCACGGGCGCGGGTCAGCCGCCGGCCGCCGGTGCACGCCCCGCGGTGGTCCTCGGTCGCGACGCGCGGACCAGCGGCGCCATGTTCACCCACGCCGCCGCGGCCGGCCTGATGTCGGTGGGTGTGGACGTCATCGACGTGGGGGTCGTGCCCACACCGACCGTCCAGATGGCCGTGGAATACCATCACGCCGGCGCCGGCCTCATCCTCACGGCCAGCCACAACCCGATCGAGTGGAACGCCCTCAAGTTCGTCGGCCCGGACGGCATCTTCCTGGATGCCGACGCGGGCGCCCGGGTGCGCGCTCTGGCGGAAGCGGGGCCGCCGCGCATGGGCTGGGACGGGATCGGGAGTATGCGGGACGACCGGGAGGCGGTGGCCCGGCACCTGGACGCGGTCGTGGCGCTGCCGATCATCGACGTCGCGGCCATCCGCGCCCGCGCTTTTCACGTGGCGCTCGACTGCGTCCGCGGCGCCGGCGCCTCGGCCATTCCGCCGTTGCTCGAACGGCTGGGCTGCCGGATGAGCGGGATCAATCTCGAGCCCGATGGGCGGTTCCCCCGCGCGCCCGAGCCGATCCCGGAGAACCTGGGCGAGTTGGGCGATCTGGTCCGGCGAACCGGCGCCGCCGTCGGATTGGCGGTGGATCCGGATGTGGACCGGCTCGCCATCGTGGACGAGCGGGGGCACCCGATCGGCGAGGATTACACGCTGGCCTTCGCGGTCCGGGCAGTGTTGGATGGGCGCAGCAGTGGGTCGGACCGCGCCACGGTCGTCGTCAACCTCTCGACCAGCCTGGTAGTGGAGGACGCGGCCCGGGTGGCCGGCGCCCGCCTGGTGCGCGCGCCGGTGGGCGAGGCCAACGTGGCGCGCACCATCCGGGAGGAGCACGCGGTCATCGGCGGCGAGGGAAACGGAGGGGTGATGCTGCCGGCGCTGCATATCGGACGCGACGCGCCCCTGGCTGTGGCCTTGATCTTGCATCTCCTTGCCACGTCTGGGGTAACGGTGTCGCAGCTGGTGGCGGGATCGCCCGGATATACCATCGTCAAGGCCAAGGGACCGCGGGGGTCGGAACTCGCCCCGCTGTACGCCAAGCTCCGTTCCCGCTTCCCGGAGGCGGAAGCCGACGAGCGCGATGGACTTCGGCTCTCCTGGCGGGACCGCTGGCTCCACGTCCGACCCTCGGGCACCGAGCCGATCGTCCGGCTCATCGCCGAGGCACCGACGACGTCCGATGCGGATGCGCTGATCGGCGCGGCCCGCGAACTCTTGCACTGAGGTTGATGGCCTGATGTGCGGCATCGTGGGATACATCGGACCCCGGCAGGCGGCCGGGCTGCTGATCGAGGGACTGCGCCGGCTCGAGTACCGCGGCTACGACTCGAGCGGCATCGCCATCGTCAACGGCACCGGGCTCAAGGTCATGAAGGCCGCCGGAAAGCTCGGCGTGCTGGAGCAGGCGCTGGAGGAGAAGATGCCCACCGGCACCCTGGGCATCGGCCACACCCGCTGGGCCACCCACGGCGCCCCGACCACGCCGAACGCCCACCCCCACACCGATCAGACCGGCCGGATCGCGGTCATCCACAACGGCATCATCGAGAACTCGAACGCCATCCGGAAGGCGCTCGAGGCCCGGGGCCACAGCTTCAAGTCCGAGACCGACACCGAGGTGCTGGCGCACCTCGTGGGCGAGTTCTACCAGGGCAACCTCGAGGAAGCGGTGGCCGAGGCGCTCCGCGACGTGGACGGCGCCTACGGCCTCGCCTTCGTCTGCGCCGACGAGCCGAACGTGTTGGTGGCGGCCCGCAAGGGCTCGCCGCTGCTGGTGGGCGTGGGGGAGAACGAGTACTTCGTCGCCTCCGACGCGTCGCCGCTGCTGCAGTACACCCGCTCGGTGGTCTACCTCGACGACGGCGAGCTGGTGGTGCTGACCCGCGACGGCTACCGGGTGCGGAATCTCCAGACGATGCGGATCAGCAAGCCGGTGAACCAGATCGACTGGGATCTGGCGATGGTGGAGCGGAACGGGTACTCGCACTTCATGCTGAAGGAGATCAACGAGCAGCCCGAGAGCCTCTGCAACACGCTCCGCGGCCACCTGCTCGACGACGAGGGCACCGCCCGCGTCAGCGGCCTCAACCTGAGCGACGACGAGCTCAAGCAGGTCGAGCGGATCGTGATCACGGCGTGCGGCACGTCCTGGCATTCAGGCCTGATCGGCGAATACATGCTGGAGGAGATGGCCCGGATTCCGGTCGAGGTCGAGTACGCCTCCGAGTTCCGCTACCGGAATCCGGTGGTGGACCAGAGGACGCTGGTGATCGGCATCTCCCAGAGCGGCGAGACCGCCGACACCCTGGCGGCCATCCGCGAAGCCAAGCGGCGGGGCGCCCGGACGATCGGGCTGGTCAACGTGGTGGGCTCGACCATCGCCCGCGAAGTGGACGGCGGTATCTACCTGCACGCGGGCCCGGAGGTCGGCGTCGCCAGCACCAAGGCCTTCACCAGCCAGGTGGCGGCGCTGGCCCTGGTGACCCTGCGTCTGGCCCGGCTCCGGAACCTGAGCATCCTGCAGGGACGCCAGTTCATCGAGGGTCTGCGCCGGCTGCCCGACCAGATCGCCGACATCCTGGCCCGGGCGGGCGACGTCGAGGCGCTGGCCGAGCGGTTCCTCCGGAGCACCTCCAACGCCCTCTACCTCGGCCGCGGGGTCAACTTCCCGGTGGCGCTCGAGGGCGCGCTCAAGCTCAAGGAGATCTCCTACATCCACGCCGAGGGGTATCCCGCCGCGGAGATGAAGCATGGGCCGATCGCCCTGATCGACGAGAACATGCCGGTGGTGTTCATCGCGCCCCGGGACGCGGTGCACTCGAAGATCGTGTCGAACATCGAAGAGGTGAAGGCGCGGGGCGGCAAGGTCATCGCTCTCATCAACCAGGGCGACAGCGAGATCGAACGGCTGGCGGACGCCACCTTCACCATCCCCGAGACGCTCGATATGCTGACGCCGATCCTGACCAGCATCCCGCTGCAGCTGCTGTCGTATTACGTGGCGATGGCGCGCGGCTGCAACGTGGATCAGCCGCGGAACCTGGCCAAGTCGGTGACGGTGGAGTAGCGGCTCAGGAAGGACAGGGCCACCGCGTCGGCGCCGGTGACGCCGAATGGCCTCAGGCCGAATGGCTTCAGCAGGAGTATCAGGACGCCTTCCCGGGCACCAAGCCCGGCGAAGGTGA
>JBBRGH010000184.1:0-6456 GCA_038240915.1 Gemmatimonadales bacterium
CCAAGACTCGGGTCGAGTTTCTCCGCCTGGCCCATGGGGGGCACCAGCCCGAGTGAGCGCGCTCGCCGGGCAGGTGGCCCTGGTGACCGGCGCGTCGCGCGGCATCGGGGCGGCGACCGCCCAGGTGTTGCGGGCCGCCGGCGCCCGGGTGGTGCGGGTGTCGCGTACCCTCCCGCCGTCGGCGGATTTCCTGGATCTCCCGGCCGATCTGACCGAGGCCGGACAGGTCGAGGCGCTGGCCGCCCGGGTGGCGCGCGAGGTCGGGCCGCCCGACGTGGTGGTAGGCAACGCCGGCGGCTTCCTGCTGCGACGGCTGGAGCAGACCACGGTGGCGGAATTCGACGAGCAGATCGCCGTCAACCTGCGAACGGCCTTCGCGACGGCCCGCGCCTTCCTCCCGATGCAGCGGGCCGCGGGGCGCGGGACGTACATCGCGGTCGGGAGCGTGGCGGACCACGTCGGCCTGCCGGAGAACGCGGCCTACGCGGCCGCCAAGTACGGTCTGCGCGGCCTGCACGAAACCCTGGTCGCGGAATACCGGGGGTCCGGAGTCCGCCTCGCGCTGATCTCGCCCGGGGCCACCGACACCGATCTCTGGACCCCGTTCGACCCGGACCATCGCGAAGGGTTTCCCGCCCGGTCCGCCATGCTGCGCCCGGCGGACGTGGCCGACGCTATCCTCTTCGTCGCGACCCGGCCGCCGCAGGTCCACGTGGACTGGCTCCGGCTCGGGCCGGTCTGACCGCTCCTCTCCTCACTCTTCGGGCCGCATGAACCGACAGCATGGACGTCGCCGCCGCCTCGCCGCACTGGCAGTCCTGGCGCTCACCGCCGCACCGCTCACCGGCCAGGCCAAGCCCGCCGCTCCGACCGTCCCACCGCTGCCGGACAGCGCCGGCTGGGGCGTACACGTGCTGAGCGTGTCGCGCGATCGCGGCGGCACGCTCTGGGTGGGCACCTACGGCCAGGGCATCTACCGGCTGCCGCTGGGGGCGACCGCCTGGGAATCCATCCGCCACGACACCACCGCGACCTCGATCTCGATGGACTTCGTCCAGGCGATCGCGTTCGGCAACCGGGGCGAGGTGTGGTACGGGACGGTAGGAAACGGCTGGGGGCTGTCCCAGGACGGCGGACGCACCTGGCGCAACTGGACCTACGATCAGCTCGGCCCCGAGTGGCAGTATGTGATTCCAGACGGGATCGCCGTCCGGGGTGACACGACGGTGGTGGCGACGGCGGACGGTCTCCAGATCACTACCGACGCCGGCGAGCACTGGACCGCGATCGGGGATGCGGCCGGTCCCCCGGCCCGTGGGCCGGCGGACACCGCGCTGCCGCTTCTTACCAACGAATACGTCCGCCGGCTGGCGCCCGATCGCCGAGGCTGGAACGTGACGACGCTGCGGGGAAACCAGCGGCTGGTCCACACCGAGGCCGGCTGGCAGGTCCAGCCGCTCGCGGCCGCGGCCTTTCCCCCGGTCAACGCGATCGTGATCGGCCGGCAGCAATTCCGGGGCACGCGCTGCGGGCTCCGGCCGAGCACCGACACGCTGCCGTGCCTCCGGCACGCCGCGCCGGAGGCGGGGGCGCCGCGCCAGCCGCTGACCGTCTGGCTTCGCCGGCCGATCGGCCGGAGCGACAACGCCTACATCGATCAGACTTACCGCTACGGATCGACGATGGGCGGGTTCTTCCAGCAGCACCAGGGCGTGGAGTTCAACAACCCTGACGGCACGCCGGTCATGGCCGCGCTCGATGGCAGGGTGGTGTACGCCGGTCCCGCAGAAGCGGGCGCGCTCACGGTGGCCATCCGGCACGACACCACCGTCACCGCAGGCGGGACCCACTTCCGGCTCTACTCGATCCACTACCACAACTCATCGCTGGCGGTGAAAGTGGGCGACCGGGTCAAGACAGGGCAGGTGATCTCCCGGGTGGGCAACACCGGCCGGGCCACCAACGACCACCTGCACTTCGAGCTGGCCGCCTCGCCCACCGATTCGATCGGCGCGATCGTCGACTCGCTCCAGCGCTTCCCGCCCTATACGGTGAACCCGGAGCTGTGGCTGGAGCCGCTGCCGGGGACCGGCACCGTGGCCGGTCAGGTGTTCGACGGGAGTGGCGCGCCCGTGCCGCAGGCCCGGATCTACGGACTCGCCAAGCGCGATCCGATCGAAACCCGGTTCTCCTACGCGGAGACCTACGGCGACAAGGCGCACGGGCATCCGCTCTACGGCGAGCACTTCGCCGTGTCCGACGTGCCGGAGGGCAGCTATACGGTCGGAACCGAGATCAACGGCAAGAAGGTCTTTCGCAAGGTGACGGTGGAGGCCGGCAAGCTCACCTGGGTGGTGTTCAAGCCCTGATGTTCATCGAGCTCACCGACCACCTCCGCTGCCCGGCCGAGCACGAGGAGGCCTTCCTGGTGCTCCTGCCGGAGCGGCTGGAGGGGCGTTCGGTGCGGGCCGGCACGCTGGGGTGTCCCGTGTGCGACCGCCGGTTCACCCTCCAGGACGGCGTGCTGGATACCGGCGGCGCCCCCATGGCGCCCGCCCTCAGCGACGGGGGTCTGCTCGGTCCCGAGGCGCTGGCTCCGCTCGCGGGTCTCAACGGTCCGGGCGGCTATCTCGTGCTGGTGGGCCCGCCCGCCCGCGCCTGGCGCGCGGTGGCCGGGCTGATTCCGGGCGTCGGGCTGGTGGCGGTCAACCCGCCGCGCGAGGTGGCGGACGAGGCA
The DNA here is from genome assembly GCA_038240915.1 of Gemmatimonadales bacterium. Classification (GTDB taxonomy): domain Bacteria; phylum Gemmatimonadota; class Gemmatimonadetes; order Gemmatimonadales; family GWC2-71-9; genus CAVVWJ01. The sequence goes on from JBBRGH010000184.1 coordinate 2,738, forward strand.
GGCCTCAGCGTCCTCCGGGGCGGGATGCTGGCGCTCAAGTCGGGCTCGATGCGCGGGGTGGTGCTGGGGTCGCCCTACGGCGCGGACCCGGCCTGGGTGCGCGACGCCGCGCGGGTGGTGCTGCCGGGGCTGCGGGTGGTGGGCGAAGGACCCGATCCCGACGGCGAGATCATCGACCTGATGGCGAGCGCCGGCGGGGTCTGGGTCGGCAGCCGCCGGCGGTAGCGCGCCTCAGCCGCCTGGGTGCGGCTCGGGGTGGGCCTCGGTGTAGAGCGCCTCGATGGCCGCCTTGTGGCGCTCTTCCACCACCCGGCGGCGGACCTTGAGGGTGGGCGTGAGCTCACCTCCCTCCACGCTGAAATCCTTCGGCAACAGCAGGAACTTCTTCGGCATCTCGTACTGGGCGAGGTCGCGGAGCGTCTTCCGCACTTCGCGCTCGAGCTTGGTGTGCACCTCGGGCAGGCGGACCAGACCCGCGAGATCTTCGGTCGGGAGGCCATGCCGCTCGGCCCAGGCCCGGAGCTGCTCGGCGTTGGGCACGACGAGCATGATGGGGAACGGCCGGCGGTCGCCCAGCATCACGGCATTGCTCACGAACTTGCTCGACTTGGCGAGGGACTCGATCGGCTGGGGGGCGATGTTCTTGCCCCCGGCCGTGACGATCAGATCCTTCTTCCGGTCGGTGATGCTGAGGTAGCCATCGGCATCCACGACCCCGATGTCGCCGGTGTGAAACCACCCCTCCTGGTCCAGCGCCGCAGCGGTGGCGTCGGGCTTCCCGAAGTACCCCCGCATCACGTTCGGACCGCGGGTGACGACCTCGCCGTCGGGCGCGATCCTGACCTCGACGTCCGGAATCACCCGGCCCACCGTCCCCAGCCGGGTGTGCTCGAAGGTGTTGACCGCGATGACCGGCGAGGTCTCGGTCAGGCCGTAGCCCTCGAGGATGGGCATCCCGGCCGCGAAGAAGAACTTCGCGATGTCGGACGAGAGCGGCGCGCCGCCGGAGATGAAGAACCGGATCCGTCCCCCGGTGCGTGCCCGGAGCTTGCCGAACACCAGCCGGTCGGCCAGGCGGCGCTGGAGCGCCAGCCCGGTCGGCACGGCCTCGCCGGCCAGGGTCCGGCCCACCCACGTTTCGCCCACCCGCCGGGCCCAGGCGAAGATCCGGCGGCGGGGCGCCGGACTGGTCCGGACGGCGTCGAGCACCCGGGCGAAGATCTTCTCGTACAGCCGCGGCACCGACGCCATCATGGTGGGCCGCAGGTCCAGCATGTCGGCCGCCACCGTGTCGATGCTGCCGGCGTAGTTGATCACCACCCCGGCGTGGAACATCGAGTAGTGGCCGAACATCCGCTCGAAGATGTGGGACAGCGGCAGGAACGAGAGGCATTCGTCGCCGGGCAGGAAGTCGAACAGCCGGACGCAGGTGGTGACGTTGGAGGCGATGTTACCGTGGGTCAGCATCACCCCCTTGGGGTCGCCCGTGGTCCCCGAGGTGTAGATCAGGGTGGCGAGGTCGTCGGGCGTGGCGGCGAGCGCGTGGGCGCGCCAGTCGGGATGGCGGGCGCGGGCCGAGCGGCCACAGGCCAGCAGCTCGGCGAACGGAAGCACGTCCGCGCCCCGCGCGTCCTCGTCGAAAGCGATCAGATGGCGCACGGCGGGAAGCCGGTCGCGGACCGAGCGAACCTTCTCCAGCTGCGCCGCGGACGACACCATGATCGCGATCGCGCCGGCATCGCGGAGGATGTATTCGGCCTGGCGGGCGGGGAGCGTGGGATAGATCGGAACGTCGGTGGCGCGGGCGGTGAGGCAGGCGTAATCGGCGATGGCCCACTCGGGGCGATTCTCCGACAGAATCGCCACCCGGTCCCCATCGCCCACCCCCAGTTCCCGGAGCCCGATGCTCGCGGCATGCACCTGCTCGGCGAGTTCCCGGTAGTCGAGCCCAGCCCAGCGGCCGCTGCGCCGGATGCGCATCGCGACCGGCCGGGTCGCGAACGATTCGACGGTGGCGAAGTAGAGCTGGGTCAGCGTGCGCGGCGTGGAGCCCACTACGGCGGAGTGAACCGGATGATGAACCGCTGGCCCGAGCCGGGTACGACCGCGCCCCGGGTCCGCTGGGCACTGACGGTGACGATGGCGCTGTCGGGCGGGGTCGTGCCCGAGACCACCACCAGGGTCGTCCCGGCGTTGCCGTCGGCGCCGGTCGCGACCGTGTCCACGGCGACGTTGCCCTGGAGCAGCACCGTGGGCGCGCCGGCCGCGGGATCGGGCGAGGTGAGGGCGAAGACGACTCCCCGGCCGGAGAGCGGGCCGGCCACGAAGTTGTCGAGCGCGGCGGAGAGGGTGGGGGAGCCGGCGGCGTCGCTGGCCAGGACGACGACGGAATCGCTGGTGAGCGTGAGGGTATCGGCCGGCGAGACCACGGCGAACGTGATCAGTTCGGAGCCGAGCGCGCCGACGGTGGCCTGCACCCGTGCGGTCCCGGGGCTCACGCCGGTGAGAATGCCGCTGGCGGGATCGACCGTCGCGGTCGGGTCCGCCGAGAGCCAGGTGACGGTCGTCGCCACGCTGTCGCCGTTCTTGTCCAGCGGCTTGGCGGACAGCTGGATCGATTCCCCGACCTCGACCGAGTCCGGCCCCGGCACCCGCACCTCGAGCCCGACCACGCCCGCCTCCGCCTCGTCCAGCCCGCTGCAGGCCAAGGTGGCCCCGGCCAGCAGCAGGGCCAGGCGCCGGATCATATCGTCTCCCGAGCCGGAGTGCCGGCGATGTTCCGCAACGCGGTCTCGGCGTGACGGACCCAGCGCTCGGCATCGGGCCCCTTGGGCGGCCGGGCCAGGAAGGCGCGCAGGTGGTCGGCGGCCTGCTGGGCATCGCCCCGCTTGAGCAGGAGGAAGGCCACCCCGTAATGCGCCCCGACGAGGGCCTCGTCGAGTTCGAGTGCCCGCTTGTAGTGGCGGATAGCCTCTTCCGGCTGGCCGGTCTTGGTGAAGGCGATGGCCATGTTGAGCAGGATCCGGGAATCGGTGGGATTGTCCCGGAAGGCCAGCCGATAGGACGTGAGCGCGGCCTCGAAGTCCCCCTGGCGCTCCAGCGCCAGCCCTTCGTTGAGGTAGTCGAGCCGCTGGGGCTGCAGGCTCTCGCGTCGCTCCTTCCCGAACAGGCGGTTCCAGATGCTCATCAGGAAGGGGGATTCTCCGAGCAAAGTCGAATGGGCGCAATGCCTTGGATCCAGGCAAAATAGTTTGGGCGGCAGGGGAGGGCAAATGGGTCGGGTCCCGGTTGCCCTCCTCTCCATCCGGGAGTACGTTGCCCTCAACGCCATGGAGGGATCGATGCGTCGGACGCCGGTGCCGGGACCGCGGGGAGTGCTCGAGGTGGACTGGCCGTTCTTCGGCGAAATCTGTCGCGCGCTCGCGCTCCGGGTGGCCCGGGACTACCAGCCGGAGATCGTGCTCGGCGTGGCCAAGGCGGGCGTGATTCCCGGCGTGGTGGTCGCATCGATCCTGCAGAGCGAGTTCAGCTCGATGACCGTGACGCGGACCGAGGACGGGGCCGCGCCGGTGCTGGTGACGGGGCCGCCGCCCACCATCCGCGGCCGCCGGGTGCTGGTGGTGGACGAGACCTGCGACACCGGCAGCACCATGAAGCTGGCCCTGAGCGAGGTCCGGGCGCTGCAGCCCGCCGAGGTCCGCACGGCGGTCTCGTTCAAG
>JBBRGH010000185.1:0-6452 GCA_038240915.1 Gemmatimonadales bacterium
CCGAAGACGATGAACCCGCCAACGCCGAGGTCGAGCGCCTCGGCGATCCGGGCGGCCTCGTGCCCGAATCCGCCGTCGGCCCCTGCGCGCAGCGCGGGCACGATGAGCAAGCCCGACGCCGGAGTGGCGGACGAGGCGGTCATGGCGAGGTGACCGTGCCGAGGATACGGGGTCCGCTGGCGCCGGTCGCGGACGGAACGTTGCCGGGCTGGCCGTGCAGCGTGAGGTAGCCGAGGAGGGCGAACGCGACGGCCTCCTTGGCGTCTCCGGGAAAGAAGAGCTCGTCGAACCGCCGGAGCCGATGGCCGCCGGCGGCGGACAGCTCGCGCGCGAGTGCCGCCATGAGGCCCGGATGGTGGCAGCCGCCGCCCGACGCCACCACCTCGGTGCCGGCCGGAGTCCACCGCCCCACCGCGCCGGCCACGCTTCGGGCCGTGAGCTCCACCGCCGTCGCCACGCCGTCCGCGCCGGCGACGCGGGCGTGAAGCGCCGCCGCGTAGGCATCGCCGAACCGCTCGCGACCCGTGCTTTTGGGTGGCGGCGCGGCGAAGAAGGGATCCGACAGCAGGTCGGCCAGCACAGCCTCGTCCGGCCGGCCCTGGGCCGCGATCAGGCCGTCGCGATCGAACGACCGCCGCCGGTCCACCTGGCGGGCCACGGCGTCCACGATCGCGACACCGGGACCGGTGTCGAACGCCAGCACGCCGGCTTCCTCCGCCCGCCGCGGCACGTAGGTGAGGTTTGCCATGCCCCCGAGATTGAGCAGCACCCGCGGGGCGTCGGGCGAGGCGAACAGGAGCAGATCCGCCATCGGAACGAGGGGCGCCCCCTGCCCGCCGGCGGCCAGGTCCCGCGCGCGGAAGTTGCTCACCACCCGGACCCCGAACCGCTCGGCCAGCACGGCCGGCTCGCCGAGCTGCCAGGTGACCACCGGCGGCTCGTGCCAGATGGTCTGGCCATGGAATGCGATCAGCGCCAGATCCGAAGCCGGCACCCCCGCCTGCACCAGCAGCGTTTCAACCGCCTCCGCCGCCCACTCGGCGAGCCGGACGTGGAGCCGCGCGAGCGAGCGGGCGTCGCCCCCGGCGAGGGCGCCACGGAGCTCGCCCCGTTCGTCCTCGCTGTAGGGCCGGGTGACGAAGTCGAGGAGGTCGGCGTGAGTAGGGCCGTGCAAGCGGACCAGGGCCGCGTCCATGCCGTCGAGCGAGGTGCCCGACATCAGTCCCACGGCCAGGCTCGGACGCTCGCTCACGGGCCGCGCACCTCGGGCGGATCCCCGACGATGGAGCGGAGCCGGCCGGCGTGCTCCCGCAGCAGGCGCTCGGCCTCCTCCCGGCCGACGGCCCGGCGGGCCATCACGATCGCGGTCTTGACGCTGCCGCCGGCTGCCTCGAGCACGGTGCGCGCCTCGTCCCGGCCGACGCCGGTGGTCTCCATGAGAATCCGCTGACTCCGATCCACCAGTTTGTCGTTCCAGGCCCGCAGGTCCACCATGAGGTTGCCGTAGATCTTGCCGATCCGGATCATCGCGCCGGTGGTGAGGGTGTTGAGCACCAGTTTGGTGGCGGTGCCGCTCTTCATCCGGGTGGAGCCGGTCACGATCTCGGGGCCGACCGGCACCGTGATGCAGACGTCGCAGGTGGCGCGGAGCAGTCGGGAGGGCTCCGACATCGAGACGAGGACCGTGCGGGCGGCGAGCGTCTGGGCCCGCGAGAGGGCGGCGCGCACGAACGGGGTGGTGGCACTTGCCGCGATGCCGACCACCACGTCGTTGGGCCCGACCCGGCGGGCGTCCATCTCTCCGATGCCGGCGTTGACGTCGTCCTCGGCGCCCTCGATCGACTTGATCAGCGCGGGCAGTCCGCCGGCGATGATGCCCACGACCATCTCCGGCGGCGTCCCGAAGGTGGGCGGACATTCCGAGGCGTCGAGCACGCCGAGGCGGCCGCTGGTGCCGGCGCCGACATAGAGCAGCCGGCCGCCGGCGCGGAAGGCCGCCTCGATCAGGTCGATCGCGCGGGCGATCTCCTCCCGGGCACCGGCGACCGACCCGGGCACGCTCGCGTCCTCGGCGCCGATGAGATCGACGATCTCCAGGGCGGACGCGGTATCGATGGTGCTGCTGCGGGGATTGCGCCGTTCGGTCAGACGCGGGTCGAGGTAGTCGTCAGGCACGGCTAAATTAGAGGCCGTGCGTCGCCGGGGGCAACCTCCCGCCCACCCACCCATCCGCCGAGGTCGCCGTGCGCCTGGATCGCCTGCTCGTTCCGATCTTGCTTGCCGCCACCGTGAGCTGCGGCCCCCAGGGCCCTGCCCCGGCCGCGCCCGCCATTGGGGCGGCCTCCGGCTGGCGGTTCGCCGGCCAGGCACGGCTGGCCCAGGGTGCCCACACCATGGTCGTGGCCGGGAGCCCGCTCGCCAGCGAGGTCGGCCGGGCGATCCTGCGCCAGGGTGGCAACGCGGTCGACGCGGCGGTGGCGGTCGGATTCGCCCTGGCCGTGGTCCACCCGGAGGCCGGGAACCTGGGCGGCGGCGGCTTCATGGTGATCCGCCAGGCGGGCGGCACGGTGCAGACGCTCGACTACCGCGAGACCGCCCCGGCGCGTGCGACGCGCGACATGTATCTCGACTCCCTGGGCCAGCCGACCGAGCGGAGCCTCACCGGCCACCTGGCGGCGGGCGTGCCCGGCGCGGTGGCGGGACTGACCGAGGCCCACCACCGGCTCGGGCGGCTGCCGCTTGCGGCGGTGATCGCGCCCGCCGTCGCGCTGGCGCGGGACGGCTTCCTGGTGGACCAGTATCGGAGCGAATCGATCGGCGAGGAGAGCACCCGGCTGGCCCGGTTCCCCGCCTCTCGGGCCAGCTTCCTCCCCGACGGCGCACCGCCGGCCCCGGGCACCACGCTGCGACAGGCCGACCTGGCGGCCACGCTCGAGGCCATCCGCGACCAGGGGGCGGCCGGGTTCTACCGGGGACGGGTGGCGGACCTGATCGTGGCGGAGATGGAGCGCGGGGGAGGCCTGATCTCGCACCAGGATCTGGCCGGGTACCGCGCCATCTGGCGGGACCCGATCGCGGTTCAGTACCGGGGCTACACCATCTACTCGATGCCGCCGGCTTCGTCGGGTGGCGTCACCATGGGCGAGATCCTCAACATCATGGAGGGGTACGACCCGTTACCCCCGTTCGGATCGCCGGCCCTGATTCATCTCGAGGCGGAAGCCATGCGACGGGCTTTCACCGATCGAAACACGTACCTGGGCGACCCGGCCTTCGTGCGGAACCCGACCGAGCGCCTGCTGAGCAAGGCCTACGCGGCGGAACTCCGGAAAGGCATCGGCGAGCGGGCGACCGCGACGCCCGCGTTCACCCCGGGCGCGCGGACGGGCAGCTCGACGACGCACTACTCGGTGGTGGACGCCGAGGGCACTGCCGTCAGCTGCACCACGACTCTCAACGACAGCTACGGAAGCGCCGTGACGGTGACGGGCGCGGGGTTCCTGCTCAACGACGAGATGGACGACTTCGCCACCGCGCCGGGGAAGCCCAACTTGTACGGGCTGGTCCAGGGCGAGGCCAATGCGATCGCGCCCGGCAAACGGATGCTCTCGGCCATGACGCCGAGCATCGTGGTGGATTCCGCCGGACACCTGCTGCTGGTGGTGGGAACGCCCGGCGGCCCCAGGATCATCACGATGGTGTACCACGTGATCTCCAACGTGCTCGATCACCGGATGTCCCTGGCCGACGCGGTGGTGGCCCCGCGGATGCACCACCAGGGCCTGCCGGACACCCTGCAGGTCGAGCGGGGCGGCTTCCCGCCGGCGACCCTCGACAGCCTCCGGGCGCGGGGGCATGCGATCGGGGCCGGAGGCTACTGGGGCGACGTGGAGGCGATCATCCGGACGCCGTCGGGCTGGCAGGGCGTCAGCGATCCACGGCGGGGGGGAGGCGGGGCGGGAGACTAGGAGGAGCGGGAGACAGGTGGAACGGAGGAGGACAGACTTGCGGGAGCGGTCGTCGCCGCTCCCGCAAGCGTGTCGGCACTAGTTGCCGTTGAGACACCCCGGCTGGCCGCTCCGGTTGGCGTACCCCGTCTTCGCGGTATAGGCCGCATTGGACCAGTTGCCCTGCGCCTGCCAGGTCGAGCCGGCGCCCAGGGTGACCAGGGACGGGAACACCCAGGCACACTTGTCCGCGTTTTCCGCCCCGCTCGAATCGAACCACCCGCCGCCGCGCGGATCGGTGATCGCCTCGGAGAGCTCGTGCGCGGTCACGTTGGCCAGCGCCGCCAGCCCCTGCGAGTGGCCGAGGGAGGTCGGGGAGCCCGGGTCACAGCCGCCGAGACCGTCGATGTTCGGCATGTACGCCACCTGCACCGGCGCGCCGTTGCCGCAGGTGCCCCAACTGTGCCAGGCACAGTAGCTGACGTGGCCGGCCGTGGTCGAGGTATAGATGAAGTAGACCCCAGCCGGGTCGGGGGCGTTATTGGTGATCTTGCAGGCCTCGGACACCGCCTGAGCGACGGAGAGGGCCTTGGTGGGCGGGGCCGTGCCGTCGATCGCGTGCCCGAGATAGTTCATCGCCTTCGTCACCTTGCCGTTGCTGCCCGAATACTCCGTGTTGGTCCCCGCGAAATTGCTGCCGCCGAAGTGGGCGAAGAGGTTGTCCAGGCCGGTGATCTTGTCCGCCGTGAAGGCGGTATTCGTCGTCCAGGGCGAGCCCCAGAAGATCGCCATCGCCGTCGAGGCGGTCAGCACGGTTCCGCCGTGGGCCGTCATGTTGACCGTCCCGCCGGGTTTCCGGGCGAATCCCTTGCGGAGGAACAGGTGCGGCCCGGGTCGTCCGTGAAGCCCATTCTCACTCACGCCGAACGAGGGCTCGCCCGCCGGCGAGGTCGGCGTCTGGCCTCCATCGCTACAGGCCGCGAGCACCACGGCGGCGGCGGCGAGCAGATATCGCTTCTTCATGCGTTCCTCCACAAAGTGGTTCGGATGGGTGCGGCGGGGACTTGCACTACCGGACCCGGGTGGCCAGGTGCCGGTTGATGATCCGCTCGAAGTCGCCGATCGGGTGCGCGCCCTGGAGCGCGACGCCGTTGACGAGAAATCCCGGCGTGCCGGTGAAGCCGAAGCGCTGGCCTTCCGCGAGATCGGCCTCGACGATGGCTCGCACGTCAGCGCTCGCCGCGTCCCGGCCGGCCTGCGCGGGATCGGCCCCGGCAGCGCGCGCCGCGACCGCGAGGTACGGCTCGCCCTCGGCGTCCAGCCGGCCCTGGTTGGCGAAGAGATTGTCGTAGAACCGGTAGGCCGCCAAGGGATCCTGGCGGGCGATCGCCTCGTACATCAGCGCGGCGGGCATCGCGACCGGGTGGCCGGTCAGGGGGGTGTGCTTGACGACCAGCCGGACGCTGTCGCCATACTCCGTCATCAGGCGCACCAGCACGTCCCGCTCCTCGCGGCAGTAGGGACACTGGAAGTCGGAGTACTCCACGATGGTGACCGGCGCGGCGGGATTGCCCAGCACGGCCCGGCGGGTGATGACCGGGCGCTTGGGATGGGCGAAGTCGTCGTCGAGCTGGCGCTGGAGAGCGGCGGGGCTGGGTCCGGCACCGACCTGCGCTGCAGCTTTTTGCAGTGCCGCGATGAACGCCTGCGGATGCGCCTCGATCGCCGCCAGCACGATCTCGGGGTGGTGGACCAGCTGGTCCTTGAGCCGATCCGGCGACGGCGCGCAGGCGCCGACCAGCGGGAGCAGCAGCAGCGCCGCTCGACAGTCCAGACGACGGGTCAGGTGTACTCCGGACGACAGCGCGCGACGAAGGGGCAGGCGGGAGAGGCGACTTCAGAAAGGTAGGGAGCCGACACACCAAAGGCCAGCCCGGGTACTGCGCTCGGCCCGGACTGGCCCTGGTCTTACTTATGTGTGCCGACGGGCCTGGCTCAGCTCCCGGCCACCAGCTTGTCGTCGAGCGTGAGGGTGACGGTCGTCCCCACCGGCAGGACGACGTCGCGGTCCTTGGTTTCCACCGCCCGCTGGGTCCCCACCGCGCCGCCGATGATGCCGCCGATGATGGCGCCCTTGGTGCTGCCGCCGATCACCCGGCCGACGATCGCGCCCGCCGCGGTGCCGACGCCGACCTTGGCCACGTCACCCGCGTTGGTTCCCCGGCCTTCGAGCTTGGGACGGACACCCGAGATCGACGCCGGCAACGTCTGGGAGACGCCGTTGATCGAGATGTTGGTCGGCTTGAGCGTCAGCGTCCCGGTGCTGTCGCCCTTGTTCTCGGATTCCTTGATCGCGGTCACCTGCAGGGTGACCTGGGAGCCGGCCGGGATCACCACTCGGCCGGCGGCGTCCTTCACGTCCGTCGCCACGGTGGCCGTCACCTGGTCGCCCACCTTGTTCTTGTGCGAGCGAATCTCGGCGTCGGTGTTGGCCGAGAAGGTCGC
>JBBRGH010000186.1:0-6446 GCA_038240915.1 Gemmatimonadales bacterium
TCAACACCTCGGTCACCGTGTCGCCATGGACCAGATCGGTGATCTCGTAGCCCTGATCCTTCAGCCGGACGTGCACGGCATTGGTGTCGCCGAAGAGATTGTGCAGGTCGCCCAGAATTTCCTGATAGGCGCCGGTGAGGAAGATGCCGAGGATATAGGGCTCGCCGTCCCGAACGGGGTGCAGCTCGAGGGAGGGCTTGCCTTTCCGTCCGCCGGTGAAGCGGTCGATTACCCCGTCCGAGTCGCAGGTCACGTCCTGCAGGGTGCCGCGGCGGGTGGGCACCTCGAGCAGCCGGTGGATCGGCATGATGGGGAAGAGCTGGTCGATCGCCCAGTTGTCGGGCAGGGACTGGAACACCGAGAAATTGCAGAAGTACCGGTCCACCAGCTCGGCATCGATGTGGGCCGCGATCTCGGGAAACTGGGCCCGGTCCTCACCCATCGCGTGCTGCAGGGCGTTGAGGGTGACCAGATAGAGCAGGTCGGCGTTGGCTTTCTCCCGGAGCGAGAAGACGCCGCTGGCGAAGTACTCCTGGGCCCGCTCCTTGGCGAAAACCACGTCGTGGAAGACCTCCTCGACCCGGTCGGCACTGAGCCCCTCCAGGTTCTCGGCCATCTCCACCAGCAGCGGGTGGGTGTCCTGTTCCAGGGGCGGCGCCACCGGCTCGACCTGCGACTCGACGTCGATCACGTTGATCAGCAGGAGCGAGTGGTGGGCGGTCAGCGCCCGGCCCGACTCCGAGATCAGGTGCGGCATCGGCAGCCCCTCGGCCCGGCAGACACCGCCGACGGTGTAGACCACGTCGTTGGCGTACTCCCGCATGGAGTAGTTCATGCTGGCCGGGCGGGTCGAGCGGGAGCCGTCGTAGTCCACCCCCAGCCCGCCACCCACGTCCACGTGCGTGAGGTCGAACCCCATCCCCCGGAGCTCGGCGTAGTAGCGGCCGATCTCCTCGAGCCCCGCCTTCACGTAGCGGATGTCGGTGATCTGGCTGCCGAGGTGGAAGTGGACCAGCTTGAGGATGCCCTTCCGGCCCAGCCGGTCGAGCTGGTCCAGCAGCCGCATCAACTCGACCGCGCCGAGGCCGAACTTGGAGCGCTCGCCGCCGCTCTTGGCCCAGCGCCCCGAGCCCTCGGTGGCGAGCTTGACGCGGACGCCGGCGGTGGGCGTCACGCCCATCTCGTCGGCCACCTTGAGCAGTACCTCGAGCTCGGTCAGCTGCTCGAGCACGATCATGACCGAATGCCCCAGCTTCTGCCCCATCAGCGCCAGCCGCATGAACTCCTCGTCCTTGTACCCGTTGCAGACGATGAGGTGGTTGGTGCTCTCGTTGAGCCCGAGGATGGCCTGCAGCTCGGGCTTGCTGCCGCACTCGAGCCCGACCCCGTGGGGTGCGCCGAACTCGACGATCTCCTGCACCACGTGCCTCTGCTGGTTCACCTTTACCGGGTAGACGGTGGTGTAGGTGCCGTCGTAGCCGAACTCCTTGATGGCACTCTGGAACTCGGAGGCCAGCGCGTGAATCCGGGAACGGAGGATGTCGGAAAAGCGGAGGAGCAGCGGGAGGCCGACGCCCTGGGCGTTCAGGTCCATCGCGAGCTGGTAGAGGTCGAGCCCGTGCTTGCGGTTGGTGTCGGGGTGCACGGTGACGTGCCCTTCCGGACTGACCCGGAAGTAGCCCAGGCCCCAGCCGCTCATGTTGTAGAGCTTCTCGGCGTCCTTGATGGTCCAGCTCGGGGGCGCGACGGTGGTGGCGATGATGCGGCTCCGGCCAAGAGGGCGAGCGGCAAATGTAATGTGGTCCCGACTATAATTCATCCCCATGAATGACCGCGCCGCTCCCGTGCTCGTCGTCGGCGCCGGCCTGGCCGGCCTGGCCTGCGCCCGGCATCTGGTCCGTGCCGGGCGGCGCGTGCAGGTGCTCGAGGCCAGCGACGGTATCGGCGGGCGGGTCCGGACCGATGCGGTCGACGGATTCCTGCTCGACCGCGGCTTCCAGGTGCTGCTGACGGCGTATCCGGAGGCCCGGAGCCAGCTGGATTATCCGGCGCTGGCGCTGCGGCCCTTCTACCCCGGCGCGCTGGTGCGGCTCGGTGGTCGGTTCCACCGGATCGCCGACCCGTTCCGCCAGCCGGTGGACGCGCTGGGCTCGCTGCTCAATCCGATCGGGACGGTGGCCGACAAGACCCGGGTGCTCCGGCTCCGGCGGCGGGCGCGCGCGGGCAGAGTGGAGCGCCTGCTCCAGCGCCCTGAGACCACCACAATGCAGGCGCTTACCGAGCTCGATTTCTCGAATGCGATGGTCGAGCGGTTCTTCCAGCCGTTCCTGGGCGGCATCTTCCTGGGTCGGGATCTCTCCACCACCAGCCGGATGCTCGACTTCGTGATCCGGATGATGGCGGAGGGCGACACCGCCCTTCCCACCGGCGGCATGGGCGCGCTCCCGGCGCAACTGGCGGCCGACCTGCCGGCCGACACCGTTCGCACCGGGACCAGCGTGTCGGAGGTGAGTGGCGGACGGGTGACGCTGGCCGACGGTACCCGGCTCGATGCCGCCGCGGTGGTGGTGGCCACGGAGGGCGACGTGGCGGCCCGGCTGACGGGTGCCCGCCCGCCGGCGACGTTCCGCTCGGTGACCACACTCTACTTCGACGCGCCGTGCCCGCCGGTCCGGGGCCCGTACCTCATGCTGGACGGTGAGGCCGGCGGCCCGGTCAACAACGTGTGCGTGCCGACCGAGGTGGCCCCGAGCTACGGCCCGCCCGAACGGGCGCTGGTGAGCGTGACCGTGCTCGGCAACCCTGCCGACGGGGACGCGGCACTCCTCACCAGCACCCAGGCCCAGATGCACCGCTGGTTCGGCCGGCAGGTGGATGACTGGTCCCTGCTGCGGATCTACCGGATCCGCTGGGCCCAGCCTGATCAGACCCCGCCGACCCCGGCGCCCGGCACCCGCCAGGTCCGGCTCGCCCCGGGCCTGTTCCTCGCCGGAGATCACATGGATCTGGCCTCGATCCAGGGGGCGCTGGCCTCCGGGCGGCGGGCCGCCCTGGCGGTGCTGGCCGAGGCCGGCTCCGCCCGCCCGGATGCCGCTCGGGGCCAGTAGCGCGCACACCACACCTGCCGTCCAAAGCTCGGGCTGCAGACCTCTTCACCACCGCCAACTACTCTCTCCATTCTGACTTACGCCTGGTGCCGCCGGTGCGGCCCGGGGCTCCCTCGGGCATGATCCTCGCGCTTCCGGGGGGCGTACCGCCCAATCTTCTGACGTTCGGAATGTGTACTACCTCTCGTGTAGAAGGAGGCATTATGGCCGCGCCCAGTCTGACCGGGATCCGCCGTTTCCCGCAGCCGCTGCGTCTCCGCCTGCAGGTTCTGTTCGCCCAGGCGTTCGAGTCGCTGGCCGATACCTATCGCCTGCAGGCCTGCGAGTTCGTGCTTCGGCTGCGCGGCCGCCTCAGTGTGGAGGATGCGCTCGACCGCTACTTCCGTGAGGTCGGGGTCCCCCACGCCATGGAGCAGACCGTGCGCGCCCGCGCGCTCATCGCGCTCGCCCCCACCGCGCGGGATCTGCCCGAGCCGGAGACCCGGGCGGCCGGCTGGACCCAGCTGCGGCCGGACCAGGTGCTCGACGCCATTCGCCGGCGCTCCCAGAGCCAGGACGAGTTGAGCCTGGATTGCCGGATGGCGGCATCGGTCTCCGACGAGGCCATCGCCGGCACCCACGTGGCCATGGCCCTCGAGGCCGTTGCGCTCCTGGCCAGCGAGCTGAGCGCGGACGCCGCCATCATGCAGTACGTCCGCTACTTCAATCTGCCGTCGGTCGAGGCCCAGATCATCTTCCGGCGGACCCTGGCCGCCTGGGCCGAGCGTCACCCGGTCCACGAGCTGCTCGACCCGCCGGCCAGCGTGTGCGCGCCCTCGCCGGCCAGCCCCTACGCCAACCGGCTTCCGCTCACGCTCCGCATCGCCGGCTGACGAGCGGCAGGACTCCCCTCCGCCGGGTATATCTTTCGGGACGCACCGCGTGACGCGGGGCGAGCGGAGGGGTCGCGGCATGCGCTGGTCGTACACCATCGGACGGATCGCGGGCACGGAGGTGAAGGTCCACGTGACCTTCCTGCTGCTGCTCGTGTGGATCGGCTACACCGCCTTCCAGGAGGCGGGGGCCGGCGCGGCCGTCACCGATACGCTGTTCTTCGTCTGCTTCTTCCTCTGCGTCCTGCTCCACGAGTTCGGCCACATCCGGATGGCGTCGCGTTTCGGCGTCCGGACGCCTGACGTGATCCTGCTGCCGATCGGCGGGGTGGCCCGCCTGGAGCGGATCCCGGAAGAGCCGCGCCAGGAGTTTCTCATCGCCCTGGCCGGTCCGGCCGTAACCCTGGCGATCCTCCTCGTCCTGGCCATCGTGGTGACCCTCTCCGGCGAGGGCATGGCCCTGCGCGACCCCCTCGCTCCGGAAGTCCCGTTCGCCGCCCGGCTCCTGGTTGCCAACCTGCTGGTCCTCGGCTTCAACCTGATTCCGGCGTTCCCGCTCGACGGCGGGCGCGTGCTCCGGGCGCTCCTGGCCAGGAAGCTCGGGCTGGTGCGGGCGACCCGCATCGCGGGCGTGGTCGGTCAGCTGTTCGCGGTGGCGCTGGGGATCCTGGGAGTGGTGGCGCACGCGCCACTCACGATGCTGGTGGCATTCTTCATCTTCGTCGGGGCGGGCAGCGAGGCCAGTGCCGTGACCGCCCGGGTGGCGGGACGCGGCCTCCAGGTTTCGCAGATGATGGTCACCCGGTTCCGCACCATCCCGATCCACGCCACGCTGGCCCAGGCGGTGGATCTGCTCCTGACGGGCGAACAGCGCGAGTTCCCCGTGGTGGACAACCTTGGCCGGACCGAGGGAATCCTAACCCGGGACAATCTGATCCGTGGCCTGAGCCGGAGTGGTCCCCAATCAACCGTGGCCGACGCGATGACCACGGCCGCCCCGACGGTGCCGCCGACCCTGGGCTTTCAGGAGGCCGTGGAGCGGCTCCGGTCGAGCGGGCTGCCGGCGCTGCCGGTGGTGGACGCCGGCGGCGCGCTGGTGGGCCTGCTCACGCTCGACAACATCACCGACCTGCTCCTGGTGCGCCGGGCCCAGGGGTGAGGCGGTTGTTCTTCCGGTCGGTGTCGGGCAGGGCTCCCCGCGGATCCACCACCACCCCCGTGACCGTCCGCGCGCCCCGCACCCGATAGGCGAACGTCGGCCCCAAGTTCCACATCTCGACCGGCAGCCGGACCCGCTCGGTGGTGCCGTCGTCGTAGGTCAGGTCCATCTCGAGCGGGAGCGTCATGCTCCCCCGATTCGACAGGAACACCTTCCGCACGCCGTCGGCCGTGCCGACCGAATCCACCGCCTGGTCCAGCCGCGCCGTGGTGTAGATCCAGTCCCGCCAGAAATAATCCAGGTCCATACCGGAGTCGTCCCGCATCAGGCGGAAAAAATCCGCCGGGGTCGGATGCTTGTAGGCCCAGGCCCGGAGATACTGCCGGAAGGCATGGTCGAACCGCTCCTTGCCGAGCACCTCGTAGCGGAGCGTCTGCAGCATCAGGGCGGGCTTCTGATACCCGGTCCAGAACAGGTCGTGGCCCTCGACCGGCCGGCTGATCAGCGGCTGCTCCCGTCCACGGATGGCGTGGTCGGGATACAGGTGGAGCGGGTGGACCTCGATGCTGTCCCCGTAGGCCGTGCCCTTGAAGTAGCGGGCGGCGTTGCCGAGATCGATGAAGGTGTTGAAACCCTCGTCCATCCAGGGGTAGAGGCGCTCGTTGGAACCCACGATCATCGGGGTCCACTGGTGGCCCAGCTCGTGGGCCAGCACCCACTGGCGCTCCTCCCGGCTCGGCGCCCGGGGATCGAAGGTGATCATCGGGTATTCCATCCCCTCGATCGGTCCCTCGATGCTGGTGATGTGCGGGTAGGGGTAGGGGTACCACTGCTCGCTGTAGTACTGCACGGCGTCGTGCACGATCCGGTTGGCCTCCTCCCATTCGGGGGCCGACCCGCGGTAGAGCGTGTGAATCAGCGTCCGCCGATAGGCGCTCGCGTCCCAGCGGAAATCCGGACTGGCCCCGAAGGCGAAGTCCCGCACGCTGTCCGCGCTGAAGCGCCAGGTCAGGGTGCCCGAAGTGGAAGGCCGGGTGCGGGCGGCGTCTCCCGCCTCGTCGGCGGTAATGATGGCCACTGGGGCCGCCGACCGGCGGGCCCGCGCCAGCCGCGCCCGCTGGGTGGCCGTAAGGACATCGGCCGGATTG
Source organism: Gemmatimonadales bacterium (assembly GCA_038240915.1). Classification (GTDB taxonomy): domain Bacteria; phylum Gemmatimonadota; class Gemmatimonadetes; order Gemmatimonadales; family GWC2-71-9; genus CAVVWJ01. Next base: position 6,287 of record JBBRGH010000186.1, read on the forward strand.
AGCAGGACGCCGGTGGCCCCCACGATGTAGCTGGCCGGCACGGTGAGCGACACCTCGAACCGCCCGTACTCCAGATAGAACTCGCCGCCGCCGATGTACGGCTCGTGATTCCAGCCGCGGACATCGTCGTAGACCACCATCCGCGGGTACCACTGGCCGA
>JBBRGH010000187.1:0-6436 GCA_038240915.1 Gemmatimonadales bacterium
ATTGCGCCGGCCACGTACTCCCGGCCGAGTATCGCGATCACCGTCGCCAGGGTCACGAAGATTTCCGTGCCGATCTTATGCTCGTGGATCAGGTCTAGCACGCCGGTCTTGACTAACGGGTAGAGCCCGACCATCACCGCCAGCAGCAGGACCGGCAGCGGCAGCACACCGCGTGCGTAGAGGGCCACGACAATCCCCGTCCCGGCGATCCGCGCCACTTCGAGCCAGTGTTGCCGGGTCATGAGACTGCGCAGCGTACCAGGCGAGACCGCGGGTTCCCCCGCACGGGGTCCGTCGATGGCGTTGGGCATGTGCCTGCATCCCGCGATGCGGTTGCGCGTTACGGTTAACCGACCCACCAGCACTGCGGTCGCATGTGGCGCGGAGACCTTTACATACTCACCCCCAGTATAGTATTTTCTGCCTCTTCGCACCACCAACATGCTGATCGCATTGGACATCGCAGATGAGTCATACCATTCGGGATAAGGCTAAGCTTCTCAATCGCATCCGACGGATTCGAGGGCAGGTCAACGCCATCGAGGAGGCGCTTGAGGCGGAGCAGGATGCCGGGGAGGTGCTCCAAACCATCGCCGCCTGTCGGGGAGCGATCAATGGCCTCATGGCTGAGGTGATCGAGGGTCACATTCAGCACCACATCATAGATGCGGAGCGGTCACCGACGGCGGCTCAGACTCGAGCGGTCCAGGAACTCATTGACGTCGTAAACGCGTATCTGAAATAGCGTCCTCCGTAGCATTGTACACCAACTCTGGGTAGCTTCTGCCGCATGAACTGGTGTAGACTGAACCGCCTCCTCCTAACGATAGTCGCCGGGGCGGGCGGATTTGCGAGCCCTGCCGTGCCTGGCGTACATGACCTTATCCACGCTAGGCAAACGGCTTTCCTCGAGCGACATCAGGATGCCGCGTCCGACGCTTACGCGCTCAGCGTCTCGACCGATCCCGACGACGCCGGTGATCACGGGGTCCTTCATTCCGACGTAACTCTAAAACACTCGCGGAACTTGTTGTCACTACCGCTGGCGGCTCCGGCCTCAGCGCATGCGTTACTCTCAGCTACCCCCTCCGCCGAACCTGCGCCGGAAACCGCGGTCGATCCGCCCCGCTCTTCGACCTCTCCCCCGGACCAAGCGCGGGCCCCGCCGATCGGCTGATCGCCGGACCCGCGCTCGATGCGGCGTCCTCGTCAAACCCGTTTTTCACACAGGAAGGATCAGGCACACGACCGATGCCCCGCCCGGGACTTCGGCCGGCCGACAAACTTTGTAGGGGAGCCTTGTGAAAGCACCGACCGTATGTGGCTCGCTCGGAGCCGTGGCCCTCGTCCTTTTCATAGCCCTTCCCGGGGTCGTGGCGCAGGAATCCGTCCCGCGGGCGTTCAGCGATACTCTCCGTCTTGCCGACGTATTGGAGCAGGTGAGATCCCGCCATCCCCTCGTCGAGGCGGCCAGGGCCAGGCTCAGTGCGGCGCGCGGCTCTCGGCGTTCAGCCGGAGTCTTACCGAACCCGGTATTCACCTACCAAATGGAGAATGGCCGGTTCCCTGGCCAGAACCCGCCGCCGGGGATCGATCGCGTTCCACGTCAACACCCGCCTGCTTCAGGGCAGCGGCGAGCAACTCACCGTCCGACCGGAGCGGGTCGATCCGGGCGTTGACGATCGTCGCGGGCGGGAGCCCGGCGAGGTCCGCGTGCACCAGATCGATCAGGGGATTCTTCCCGTCCGCCGGCGACCGGAGGTACTGCTGAAAGAACCACGCCATCATCGGTTTGTTGAGCGGCTTGGCGTCGGCGTTCTCCTGGTAGGACGGCGTGGTGAGGTCGTATCCCGCGATCGGGTACACGAGCACCTGATGGACCGAAGCCTGGACCCCGCTGTCGCGTGCCATCATCGACACCGCAGCGGCCAGATTGCCGCCCGCGCTCTCGCCGGCCACCGCCACGCGCGTCGGATCGCCGTTCAGCGCCTTGGCGTGCGTCAGCGTCCACTTGTACGCCGCGAATGCGTCCTGGTGCGCCGCAGGAAATTTGTGCTCGGGCGCCTGCCGGTAATGCGTGGAGACCACCCCCGCCTGTGTCAGGTTGGCGAGCGCGCGGGGCGAGGCGTCATAGGTGTCGAGGGTGGCGATGACCCACCCGCCGCCGTGAATGTAGAGGACTACCGGGAACGGGCCGCGGCCTTTCGGCGTGTAGATCCGCACCGGGATCGGGCCGCCTGGTCCCGGGATCGTGCGGTTCACCACCGTGCCGACCGGCTCGGGAGCGCTGCTCTTGTCCGCCTTGGTGAGCACCGCCTTCACGGCGTCTGCCGGACGGGGCTGCTTCCGCGCCTCGGGCGCGCTCAACTCCACGATCGGCTTTGGGTGGAGCGCCGCGAGCGCTGTGAGGACCGCCTGCATCTGGTCGTTCGGCGCGGCTGGCGTCGCCGACGCCGTGCTCCCGACCGCGGAGTCGGCCGAGCCAGTGTCGGCCTGGCCGATCTCGGCCCGGCCGGTCTCGGCCCGGTTGCCGGATCGGGGAGAGCAGGCGGCGACTGCCAGGAGCAGCAAGGTGAGCGATGACGGAATGGTGCGCATAAGTGACACTCTTCAGGCGACGCGAAGGGGACCCAAGCCACTGAGATGGCGAGGGACATCGGCGAGTATGGTGACTCGGTGAGGCACCCAGGAGTAGCGCAGACTAGGGAGGGGGCGCCGGGAAGCTGTGACCGGAGTCACCGGGACCACATGGTCGAGCAGTTCCCGGCTGGACTGCCGGTGCCCACGCTGGGCCTGTTCGGTACGAAAGGACCGACTGCGGATCCATCCGCCGGAGGCTGGGTACTTGCTCATGCACCGGCCGTACAGTAGCCTAACTATTAGCCCCGAACACCGGGGGGAGGGTCGCTTGAGTTCCCCAACCCGGATCTGGTCGGCTCGCGGCTGACCTCAGGCCCCTCTGGACCGGACAAAGGGCCCTCACGATCCCGCAGCCGATAGGTACCATGAGCGCCGAATCCGGAAGGGCCCCCCCGGGCCCTTCGCCCCGCAGGGTCGTAGGGATCGGCGCCTCCGCCGGCGGCCTGGAGGCCTACACCAGGCTGCTGAAGGCGCTTCCGGCCGAGACCGGGTTGGCGTTCCTGCTGATCCCCCACCTGTCGCCGACCCATCACAGCCAGTTGGCCGAGCTGCTCGCGCGCAGCACGACCCTCCGGGTCAGCGAGGCGCGCGACGGCGACAAGATGCGGCCCGACCACGTCTACGTCCTCCCCCCTGACCGGATCATGAGGGTCACGGATGGGCGGGTGCGTCTCGATCCCCGCCCGCCCCGCGATGGCGCGCCGACCGTCATCGACGATTGCCTGACGTCGCTGGCGGCGACGTGGCGATCTCGCGCCGTCGGGGTGATCCTCTCGGGTACCGGGTCCGACGGCTCGGCGGGTCTGCAGGCGATCCGGGCCCATGGCGGCACCACGTATGTCCAGGATTTCGCCTCCGCGGCGTACGATAACATGCCCCGCAGCGCGGTCGAGACCGGCGCGGTGGATTTCACCTTATCTCCCGAGGCGATCGCGCGGTCGTTGACGGAGCTCTCCCGGTCGACCCCGGCCGGCGCGCCGGTCGAGGTGGAGCCGGACGCGCCGCCGGACGGGGCACCGGAGCCGGCCGCGGAACCGGAGCCTGCGCCCTCCGACGGGGACGCCGCGGCGCTGGATTTCATCCTCGGGGCCCTCCAGAAGGCGACCGGCGTCGACTTCCGCCACTACAAGCGCCCCACCATGGGGCGGCGGGTGGCTCACCGCGTCGCTGAGCTCGGCCTGCCGGATCTCCCGGCATACGTCACCCGCCTGGAGGAGGATCCCGCGGAAGTCGAGGCGTTGTTCAGCAGTGTCCTGATCCACGTCACCGACTTCTTCCGCGAGCCGGCGATGTACGAGGTGCTCCAGGGGACGGTGATCCCGGCGTTGCTCAGCCACCGTCCCGCGGGTCTGCCGCTCCGGGTGTGGGTGGTGGGGTGCGCCACCGGCGAGGAGGCGTACTCCACGGCCATCGTCTTCGCGGAGATCGAAGCCAGCCTCAAGCGCGAGGTGCCGGTCAAGCTGTTCGCCAGCGACCTGAGCGAGGCCGCGGTCAGCACGGCCCGGATCGGCCGCTACCCGGCCGAGATTGCGGCGCACGTGTCGTCGGAGCGGCTGCACCGGTTCTTCGTGCCCGTGGACGGCGGCTTCCAGGTGTCGAAGCGGCTGCGGGAGATGTGCGTCTTCGCCCGGCAGGATGTCACCCGGGACCCCCCATTCGCCCAGATCGACCTGATCATCTGCCGCAACCTGCTGATCTACCTGGACCCGGTGCTGCAGCGCCGGGTGCTTCACGTCGTCCATTACGCGCTCAAGCCCGGAGGGTTCCTCGCCCTGGGCGCGGCGGAGTCGGTCGCCGGACTGAGCGAGCTGTTCTCGCCGCTCGACCGCAAGCACAAGGTCTATCTTCGGCGCACGGTTCCGTCCCACATGGAGCTGAGCCTCGGATGGAGCGGCCAGAAGCGCACACCCGGCGCCTCCCTGATCCGTGCCCCAGGGCCGGCGGAGGCGCCCTGGAGCAATGCCGACCTGCAGCGGGCGGCGGCGCAGGCCCTCTTCAGCCACTACCCCAGCGCAAGCGTGATCGTCAATGCGGACCTGGAAATCCGCCATTTTCAGGGGTCCACGACCCTCTATCTCGAGCCGCCGGCGGGCGGCCCCACGGTGCACCTCCTGAGGATGGCCCATCCCGACCTGCGGCTCATCCTCGGACGCCTGATCCGAAAGGCGCAGAAGGAGCGCCGCGAGGTCCGCCGGCGCGACATCCGGGTCCAGACCGGCTCGCGCACGCGCCGGGTGACGGTGACCGTGCTGCCCGTGCCGACCGATGAGATCGAGCGGGAGCACTTCCTGGTGGTGTTCGAGTCGGCTCAACCGGAGAGCCGTGCCGGGACGGGTCCCGGCACGGGAGACGCCGCGGACGAGCCGGCGGTGGGGGACACCCGGGCCCTGGAGCTGGAACAGGAGCTGGCCGACACCAAGGAGTATCTGCAGGCCGTCATCGACCAGCAGGACGAGACCCACGCGGAGCTGCAGGCCGCGTTCGAGTCCAGCCAGTCGGCCAACGAGGAGTTCCAGAGCACCAACGAGGAGCTGGAGTCCACCAAGGAGGAGCTGCAGTCGGTCAACGAAGAGCTCACGACGATCAACGAGCAGATGCAGCAGCGCAACGCCGAGCTGAGTGCCCGGACAGCCGAGGTGACAGGCCTGCTGGAGGCGATGGATTTCCCGATCCTGCTGCTGACCACCGACCTCCGGATCCATGCCTTCAACGCCGCCGCAGCCGCGCAGCTCCGCCTGGCTCGATCCGCGATCGGGCGCGCGATCTCGGAGGCGCAGTTGCCGGTGCCGACGTCCGAGCTGCGCGAGATGGCCGACCGCGCGCTCGCGTCCCAGAGCGTGCAGGAGCGGCAGATGCTGGACCGGGACGGCCGCTGGATCGCCCTTCGGATCTGGCCCGTCACGCCGGTCACCGGAGCGGCCGCGGCCGTGGTCGCCGCGCTGGTGGACATCGCCCAGCTCAAGGGCGATGTGGATCTGGCCAACCAGGCGCGGGCGTTCAGTGAAGCGATCGTCGAGACCGTCCGGGACCCCCTGGTGGTCCTCGAAGGAGACCTTCGCATCGCCGGAGCGAATCGGGCCTTCGCCGCCGAGATGGGGGCCGCCGCCGGCGATCTCATCGGCGTCGCGCTCGGAGCCGTCGGGGTGGGGCAATGGGACATGCCGGAGCTCCGTGACCTCCTCGGCCAGGTCGGCCAGACGGGCCAGCCGTTCGACGCCTACGAGGTCACGATCCAGTCGGGTCGCGGCGGGCCGCGCACGTTCCGGCTCAATGCGCGCAAGGTCGTCCAGCCGGGCGACGGCAAGGGCCACATCCTGCTGGTTCTGGAGGACGTCACGGCGCGACGCAGGTTCGAGCAGCAGGTGATCGAGGCCGGCCGGATGCAGGCGATCGGCCAGTTGGCCGGGGGCGTGGCTCACGAGATCAACAACCAGATGACGGCCGTGCTTGGCTTCGCGAATTTCCTGGCCCGGTCGGACCATCTCACGGCGGAGGACGTGGCCGATCTCGACCGCATCCGAACGTCTGCGAGCCGCGCCGCCGACATCACACGACAGTTGCTCGCGTTCAGCCGGCGCCAGATTTCCGCCCCATCGGCGCTCGACCTCAACGCCCTCCTCGCGGGCTCGGAGAGTCTGCTGCAACGGATCCTGGGCGGCGAGCTCACCCTCCAGCTCGACCTGGGAGAGCAGGTGGGCGCGGTGCGGGTGGACCAGGCTCAATTCGAGCAGATCCTGGTGAATCTGGCGCTCAACGCACGGGATGCCATGGCCCCCGGCGGGCGGCTCACGCTCGA
>JBBRGH010000188.1:0-6411 GCA_038240915.1 Gemmatimonadales bacterium
GAGCGGGGCGTCGGCCGGTTGAGCTCCGCGCCGGTGTCGCGTCTGCTGACGGTCTGCCGGCTGCTCAACGCCGCCGGCGTGCGCTATGTGATCGTCGGTGGCTTCGCGCTCGCGCTCCACGGCGCCATTCGCGCCACGAAGGATGTCGATGTACTCATCGAGCCCACGCTGGACAACGCTCGGCTCGCCCTCGAGGCCCTCGCGGGTCTGACCTGGGGTATCGCGCGAAAGCTCGCTCCTGCCGACGTCATCGCGAAGCCGATCACCATCATCGGCGATGACCCCCGAGTGGACCTGTTGACCCTGGCGTGGAGCGTCCGCTACGCCGACGCCGCTCCCACGATGCTGCGCATCCGCGTCGAAGACGTCGAGATCCCGGTGGCGGATCTGGATACGCTCATCCGCTCCAAGGCGACCGGGCGGCTTCAGGATCGCGCGGACGTGGAGACGCTGGAGGAGCTGAAGCGGCTCGGGTAATCGACGGGCGTCATGTCGCGGCGGCTCAGACTACGGCCCGTGGGCCCGGAGGCCCGGCGGGCTACGACCGATGCGTCGAAGTGTGGACGCCGCTCGGCGTGGCCGAGCCGAACGTGCATCTGAACATGCTGGCCGTTGTACCGGGACGTGGGGTACGAGGTCGTGGACCGCGGGGGGGTCAGGGCCGGCCGCCGCCGGCCAGCCCGGCATCCCAGCGCTCGATCAAGACGAAGCGCCGTCCCGGGCGCACGCCGGGATGGTCTGCCTGCATGAGAAAGCCGTCGCCACGCGGCAGCACGGCATAGCCGACGGGGTCGGTCACCGCGAATGGCTTGGTCGGAAACAGCCCGTGGCGCGGGCCGGCCACGAACTGGGGGCCGGCCGGCACCGCCACGGCCATCAGGCTGTCACTTCCCAGATAGAACAGCTCCCGGCCATCGGATGACCACCGCGGCAGCCGGCCGCCGGCGGCGGAGATCTGCCAGCGATCCGAGCGAGCCGTGTCGAGTGGCACGACGTAGACCTCGGGGCTGCCCGATTCCTCGGACACGTACGCCAGCCACCGGCCGTCGGGTGACGGCGCCGGTCCCAGTTCCTCGGCCGGCGTGGCCACGACCGGACGGCCGGGCGCGGCGGGATGGTCGAGGTCGCGGGCAAAGATGTCGGACGCATCGGTGGTGTACTGCTGGTAGAACAGGGTATGGCCGTCGGCCGAGGGGGCGAGATCGCCGGGGATGGCGTTCCCGGTGTGGAACAGCAGCCTGGGCGCCGCCGCGCTGCCCGGAGCCTTCTGGTAGACCGACTTCTCGGCCCCCGAGATAGCCGTGAAGTAGACCCAGGCGCCATCGGCCGAGAAGACCGGATTGCGGGCCTGAGTGCCGGGCACGCTGAACCGGCTGAGCGCACCGCTGCCGAGATCGCGCACCTGGATCTCCTCCGTCGTGTTGGTGACGGTCCCGGCGGCCACGCGACGGCCATCGGGTGAGACCGCGACGGCGTAGAACTCGCCCGACCAGCCGGCACCCGTCGGCGTGGCCTTGCCGTCGCGCCGGACGCGAACGAAGTCGCGGACCGGGGCGCCGGTGCTGCCGGTGCCGTAGACCACCTGGCCAGTCGGCGCCACGGCCAGCGATGACGCCCCGCCGAAACTCAGCGTAACCCCGGTGGCGACCGGTACCGGGGAGCCGGTCAGGCGGCGATGCGCCAGATCGAAGGGAACGCTCACCAAGGTCCCGTCTGCACGGACGACCAGCAGGTGTCCGGGGACGTACCGCGCGCGCACCCCCGGCATCAGCACGGCGGGCCGCCGGGTGGCCGGATCGAGGATCGCGATCCGGTAGGCGGTCAGGTCCCCCCAGTCCTTCGGCCCGATCACGAACAGGATGCCCCCGCCCGGGATCGCCGCCGGATAGCCGTGATAGAGATCGCCCGCCGCCGTGTCCACCGTGGTGAGCGGCTCCGCCGCCCCGCCACCGAGGGGAATCCGGGCCAGCCCGTGTTGGTCGGCAATGACAAGGTGGTCCTGGTCGCTCCAGGCGATCTCCGTCAGCAGCGTGGTGCGGCCGCTCACCCGCTCCGGGGTGCCGCCGTCACGCGGCACGACCCGAATTCCCTCGGGCCCGTTGAAGGCGATGCGACGGCCGTCGGGCGAGAAGGCGGGGTTGAAGCCGTCCGCCGTGCCGGCGAGCGGCACGGGCGCCAGCGTGCCGGCCCGCCGGATCCAGAGCGCCGGATGCGCGCCGCCGACGGCATAGACCAGCGCGGTGCCGTCCGGCGACAGGTCGATGGGGCCCGATGGCTGCTCCGAATCGGGCAGGGCGAGCTCGATCCGCCAGGTGGAGGGGGCGGGACCGGGACGCGACGGGCGGGCCCAGCCCCAACGGCGAGGATGGCCGCGAGGGCGAGGGCAACGCCGGGCAGGGCGGGCAGCCGCCCGGCCGTGCGGGTGACCCCGGCGGCGCGGGGCCGGGCCTGGGTCCGCCGGTCGAGCTTGCCGCCGAGCGCGGCGGAGAATTCCGCCGCGCTGCCGAAGCGATCGGCCGGCAGCTTCTGGAGCGCGCTCAGCACGGCATCCTCGACCTCGGCCGGGATACTCCGGCGCTGCGGCAGCAGCGGGCGCGGCTCCTCGGTCACCACCCGCGCCACGATGGCCTGCGCGGTGGGGCCGGTGAACGGCGGCTCGCCCACCAGCATCTCGTAGGTCATGGCGCCGAGCGCGTAGACGTCGCTCCGGGGAGTGAGGTCGCGCTCGCCCATGGCCTGCTCGGGTGACATGTAATGGGGGGTGCCGAGCGACATGCCGGTCTCGGTCATGCGGGCCGCGCCGCCGGCGCTGGAGGCGGCGAGCGCGATACCGAAGTCCGCCACCAGCGCGGAGCCGTCGTGGAGCAGAATGTTTTCGGGCTTGATGTCCCGATGGATCACGGCGTGGCGGTGGGCGTAATCCAGGGCCGCGGCCACCTCGGTCGCGAGGCGCACCGCATCGGCGATAGGCAGCTGCTTCTCGCGGTTGAGCCGATCACGCAGCGACTCGCCCGCGACGAACGGCATCACGTAGTAGGCGGTGCCGTTCACCTCGCCGCTATCGATCAGGCCCAGGATGTGGGGATGCTGCAAGGTGGCGATCGTCTGGATCTCGCGGAGGAACCGCTCGGCGCCGATGACCGCGGCCAGCTCCGGCCGGAGCACCTTGATGGCCACCTTGCGCCGGTGCTTGAGGTCCTGGGCGAGATAGACCGTGGCCATGCCGCCGATCGGCTGGGCCGGTCACGCCGGGGGCGGAGACGGCGGGCGGGTCATGGTCACGGATTCGGGCGAGGGTTGACCAGGCGAAGCGCTCACGGGGCCCGGCCGGAGGACCCCGAGGCCGGGTCCCTCCCCAGAATACGCCGATCGGAGCCGGTTCGCCAAGCCGGGCACAGTGAGGGCTACATCCCCCTCGTCTCCACCACCCACACGTCGCTTTCGGATTCCTGCAGCAGCACGAACAGCCGGTCCCGGCTGAGCGCCCAGTACGGCTTGTACGGTTGCCGTACCGGATCATCGAACCGCAGCACCAGTTCCGGCCTTCCGCCGGCGGGCCAGGGCACCGCCCAGATCCCGGGCATGCCCGAGGCGTCCTGTCCGCCGAACAGAATCTCCCGCCCGTCGCTCGAGAACTGCGGATACGTGGCGTCGGGTGGGGGCGTGCCGCCGGAATCGACCGGCGAGCGGGGCGCGCCCGAGTCCACCGGCATGACGAACAGGCGGCGCGGCCCCACCGGCGCGGAGCCGAACACCAGCCAGCGCCCGTCGGGTGAGAAGCTCGGGGAGATGCCCCATCCCAGCCGCTCGACCGGCTTGCCGAAGGCGCCCCCCGGCCCCCGCTTGACCAGCCGGACGCCTCCCGTTCCGCCGAGTATTCCCCAGACGAGGGTCTGGCCGTCGGGCGACCAGCGCGCGAGCACTTCCTGGTCCGGCGTGTCGGTGAGCCGTGTCAACGCTCCGTCCTCGAGGCTCAGCAGCCAGACATCACGCGACCCGGTGCGGGTCGAATGGAAGGCCACCGTGTGCCCGTCCGGCGACGGCATCGGCGCGAAGTCCTGGTGGTTGTCGCTCGTGAGCCGTTCCTGCTCGCCGCCGCCGACGGGCACCCGATAGAGCTGGGACGTGCCGCTGAGGTCGCTCGCGTAGTAGAGCAGCTTCCCGTCGGCCGAGACGCTCGGGTTCTCCGCGCTCTGGTTGCCGCGCGTCACCTGGATGGCGTCGTGGAGGCTCATCGGCCGGCGCCCGAATGGCACGGACCAGAAGTTTCCCACGGTGCGGTAAACGTTGTAGGCCAGCCGCCGGCCATCGGCCGACAGCGAGAGGCTCTGGGCGCCGAGGCCGACCGTGAGCCGTTCGGGCGCGGTGCGCCCGCCGCGGGACGGCATCCGGTAGATGTCGGTCGGGCCCTGCCGGTCGGAGACGAAGTAGATGAAGCGCCCGTCCGGCGACCAGATCGGCGAGTGATTGACGCCGGCGCTGTCCGTCATCACCGTCCGGGCGCCGCTCCGCGCGTCGAACAGCTCGATCCAGCTCGGCGCCAGATTCCCGAACAGCGCGCCCACCATGGTGAAAAATGCATTGCCGGCGGCGCACACGAGCCGGGTGCCGTCGGGCGACCAGCGGCAGCCCGTCAGGCTGGTACTCGCGGCCAGGAACCGGGGGGCTGCGCCCGACGTCTTCAGGAACATCGAATCCGCCGCCACGTACGCGATGGTTCGCCCGTCGGGTGACCACTCGGACCAGATGATCACGCCGGCCGCGGGCGCCGGCACCTCCTGCCGGGCCGCACCGCCCGATGCCGGCACCGAGAACAGCCCCCGCTGATTGGCGAACAGGATCCGGCTGCCGTCGGGCGACCAGCTTGGCGCCACCTCATCGGCCGTCGAGTCATTGGTGAGGAGGGTCGGCCGCCCGCCGCTCACCTGGCGCACGTAGACCCTGGTGTGCACGGGGTTTCCGCCTGCGTACGCCAGGAACCGGCCGTCGGGCGAGAGGGCGGGGTGGATCTCCATCGCCGGCTCGTAGGTCACCTTGCTCGCGGCGCCGAACGTGGGCGGCGTCGGTCGGCGCCCGGCGAACACCGCGCCGAGCAGCGCGCCGAGCGCGGCTCCGGCGAGCAGCGCGCCGAGCGCCCATCGGCCGCCGGCGATCCGGGCGCGCCGGGCCGGCACGACCGAAGGAATCGGGGCCGGCGCCGTGAGCGCCGCGGCGAACTCCGCGGCGCTGCCGTACCGGTCGGCCGGGAGCTTGGCGAGCGCCGTGAGCACCGCGTGATCCAGTGCCGGCGGGACGCTCTTCCGCTGCCGAGAAGGCGGCACCGGGTCGGTGGTCAGGACCTTGGCGATGACCGCCTGGGCGGACGGGCCGGTGAACGGCGGCTCGCCCACCAGCATCTCGTAGGTCACCGCGCCGAGCGCGTAGACGTCGCTCCGCACGGTGATCTCGCGCTCGCCCATCGCCTGCTCGGGCGACATGTAGTGGGGCGTGCCGAGCGACAGGCCGGTCTCGGTCATGCGGGTGCCGCCGGCGCTGGAGATGGCCAGGGCGATGCCGAAGTCGGCCACGAGCGCGCTGCCGTCGTGCAGCAGGACGTTCTCCGGCTTGATGTCGCGGTGGATGACGCCATGGCGATGGGCATAGCCGAGGGCGCCGGCGATCTCGGTCGCGATCCGGACGGCGTCCGCCACCGGCAGTTGCTGCTCGCGCCGGAGCCGGTCGCGGAGCGATTCGCCATTGACGAACGGCATGACGTAGTAGGCGGTGCCGTCCACCTCGCCGCTGTCGATCAGCCCGAGGATGTGCGGGTGCTGCAGGTGGGCGATGGTCCTGATCTCGCGGATGAACCGCTCGGCGCCGATCGCGGCGGCGAGGTCGGACCGCAGCACCTTGATGGCCACCTTGCGCTCGTGCTTGAGATCGTGCGCCAGGTAGACCGTGGCCATCCCGCCCTGGCCGAGCTCGCCGTCGAGGCGGTAGCGGTCGGCCAGCGCGGCGGTCAGGCGAGACGCGTCGGTCATGTGGCGAAGTTGAGCTTCTTCATCAGCGCGATGAACCGCGGGTCCGATCGAAGCGGATCGAAGATGTGGTCCTGTCGGAGCCAGAAGAGGAATTCCGAGTCGGCGGCGTAGGCCCGCTCGAAATTGTCGATCGCCCGCTCACGGTCACCCAGACCGAGGGAGACCAGCGCCAGGTTGAACGGCACGATCTGGCCATGGGGCGACCGCCGCTTGAGATCATCGAGCGTCGCCATGGCGCGGGTCCGATTGCCTGAGGCGCCGTCGGCGTATCCCAGGATCGCGGTCACGAACGGCGGGGCATCCATCCTCGCCGCCTTTTCCAGCTTCGGAACCGCCGCGCGGAACTGCCCCATCTCGAGGTCCATCCAGCCGTCCATCGTGGGGACGGCAT
>JBBRGH010000189.1:0-6408 GCA_038240915.1 Gemmatimonadales bacterium
CGCATCGGGACGCTCCGGCTGCTCGACGGGCCCGGATGGCGCCGCTACAGCGAGGGGATCGGCCCCGAGCCCCTCGATGCCGGTTTTACGCCCGACCGGCTGGGCGAGGCGCTGGGTCGCTCGCGCCAGGCGGTGAAGAAGGTGCTCATGGACCAGCACCACCTGGCGGGTGTCGGGAACATCTACGCGAACGAGGCCCTGTTCGCGGCCGGGATCGATCCGTCGAAGCCGGCCCGACAGCTCACCGCCGACCAATACCGCCGGCTGCACGGCGAGATTCGACGGATCCTGGCGGCGGCCATCGACTCCAGCGGAACAACCGTGCGGGACTACCGCACCGGCACCGGCGAGCCGGGCAGCTTTCAGCTCGAGCTGCTCGTCTATGGCCGGGAGGGCGAGCCCTGCAAGCGCTGCGGCACGCGGCTCACCGGGACCCATCTGATCGACGCCCGTATTTCCGTCTTCTGCCACCGCTGCCAGTCGTGAGCCGAACCCGCCGCGCCCAGCGCGCCGTTCCGCTCCCGGCCACCGATCTCGAGCAGCTGCGCCACCGGGTGCGGGCCCTGGCCGAGAACCGCCCGGCGGTGTACCGGATGACTGACGCGATGGGGCGGGTGATCTACGTGGGCAAGGCCAAACGGCTTCGCACCCGGCTGCTGACCTACTTCCGCGCCGCGTATCCGGAGGACAAGGCGGCCCGAATCCTCTACGCCGCCGGCGACATCAGCTGGGACTACGTGCCCAGCGAGTTTGCCGCCTACCTCGGCGAGCTGCGGCAGATCCGGAAGTTCCGCCCCCATTTCAACCATCGCGGCAACGTCACGCGCCGAAGCGTCCTCATCAAGATTTCCGGCGATCCGGCGCCGCGCGTCTATGCCGGAGCCTCGGTGGCGCGGGACGACGCCCGCTGCTACGGCCCGTTCCGCTCGATGGCCCGCACGCTCGAAGCGGTCCGCACCCTCAACGACCTGCTCGGCCTTCGCGACTGCACCGCCGACATGCCCGCGGTGTTCGCCGGCCAGGGCGACCTGTTCGACCGGCCGCTCCAGGCCGGCTGCATGCGCCACGAATTCGGTGTCTGCAGCGGGCCGTGCGCAGGGTTCGTGGCCCAGCGGGACTACCACCGCCAGGTCGAGACCGCGATGGCCTTTCTCGAGGGCCGGACCATCCAGCCGATCGATCGAGTGGTGCTGGCCATGCAGAGCGCCGCAGCCGAGGCCCGGTTCGAGGTGGCCGCCCGCTGGCGCGAGAAGTTCGAGCAGCTCGAGTGGCTGCTGGCCGCGACCAGCCGCGCGCGCTCGGCGCGCGATCTCCTCAGCTTCGTCTACCGCGATCCCGGCGACTTCGGTGACGACCGGGTCTACCTGGTGCGCCAGGGGGTCGTCCGAGCCTCGTTCCCCTATCCCGCTACGCCGATCGAGCGCGAGGCCTTCCAGGCGGTGGTGGCCGAGGAGGCCGCCCAGGCCGCGCCTCCGGTCGGTCCGCTCCCGCTGGAGGCGATCGACGAGATCCTCCTCCTGATGTCCTGGTTTCGCGCCCACCCCGAGGCGCTCCGTCGGACGACCCCGTACGCCGACTGGGCCGCCTGACCCGCCTCCCCCTGTCCCCGGCGACCGTCCCGCCGAGGACAGCCGAATCGGTACCATCAATCAAGGTACTGCTAAGCAGCGACTTACTGTAAATGCAATTCGTGGCACCGAGTGTGCTTTGTCTCCCACTGTTGCGCGCGTTCGCGCACGCACCATCCACCAGCACGCGGGAGGTCACCATGTTCACTCGCACCCTCTGGGCAGGCGCCCTGGCCGGCCTCGCCCTCACGACACCGTTGGCCGCCCAGCGCCCGACCGGACCGTCCTTCGGGATCACACCTTACGCCGGGTACATGAAGTTCGGAAATCTGCTGTCCGGTCCGCTCGGAACCAGCGTTCGGAACGCCGGAGCGGCGGTCTACGGGGCCGAAGCTACGATGGGCCTGACGCAGGGCATCGCCCTGGTCGGCAACCTGGCGTATTCCCAGCCCGGGCTCGAGCTCGGCGCGCCCCTGATCGGGGGGGTAAATGTGGGGCGCAGTTCGGTCCTGCTGTACGATGCCGCCCTGCGGCTCCGGGTGCCGGTGGGCACGGGCGGGCTCCCGATCTCGCCCTTCGTCCAGGGCGGCGCGGGCGCAGTGCGCCAGTCGTTCGATATCGGACCGGTATCCACCCACTCGACCAACGTCGCCTACAATGTCGGGGCCGGCGCGGACGTCGCGATCGGCCCGCGGCTCGGTCTCCAGTTGATGGTGAAGGACTACATCGGGAAATTCGACGCCCAGGAAGCGACGGCGCTCAAGGTGAACCCCCGGACCACGCATAACTTCGCGGTGAGCGCGGGCCTTCGACTCGGACTGTAGGCGGAGCACGCAGACATCACGCGCTTGTCACCAGGCGCGGCGAAGGGGGCATGACTCAGGTCATGCCCCCTTGTGCTGCGCGAAGTGCCGGCGGCGGAGCGGGGCATCGAACTCAGGACGAGGGCGGGAGCGCCAGCGGCAGCCAGAGCGCCGGCGTCCGTTCGAGCAGCGTCGCCCCCGCGGCGCTCTCCACCGTGGGCCAGCTGAGCCACCGGTTCGGATCGTCGTCGTGAACCAGGAAGCCGATGGCCGGGCGGCGCCCCGCCTCGCCCGCCAGCCACGCCGGGTCGAGGCGGAGCACGAACGACCAGCCATCGCCCCGGTCGGCGGCGCCGACCTCCCAGCCCCCGCCGCCCCGCGCCGAGCCGAGCCGCCAGTCCGGGTCGTCGAGGGGAGGCACCCAGCGGCCGTCCCGTCCCCGGTACACCACGCTGCTGTCGAGCTGGCGCTGTACCGTCCAGCGGAAGTCGTCGTGCGCCGGCGACGCGGCACGGTCTCCCGCCACATCGACGCAGATCGCCACGGCGTCCGTCCACGAGGGCGACCGGTCGGGAACGGCGACCGCGATGAAGGCCGTGTCGGCCGATAGCAGCAGCCAGACCGACACCGGTCCCTGCGGCGTCGCAATCCGGATCTGGGGCGCACCCCACGCCGTGCTATCGATGCGGCCGTCGGCCGCGGGCGGCTGGGACACCGCCCTGAGGCGGAGCGTGTCCGTCGCCGCGCCCGGCAGCGGCAGGGCCAGCAACAGTGCGCCGAGGAGGAGCGACAGACGGCTAGCCGGCGTCGAACGGCGTCAGGGGTACCAGCCGGCCCCGCGGGGGAATGCCCGGCTCGAGCTCGAGGATGCCCACCGAGGCCGGCAGGTCGAAACGCCGCGGGCCCGCGCCGCCCGGATTCATCACGGTCACGACGACATCCACCAGGGTGAGCAGGGGGCGGTGCGTGTGGCCGTAGACGATGATCTCGGCGGCGGGATACGCGGCCTGCAGTCGCTCGGGCGTGGGGCTGCCGAGCTGGTCGCCGTGGGTGACGACGATAGTGAACCCGTCGAGCTCGAGGGTGGCCACCTGGGGCAGCCGGGCGCGGACCTCGCCCCCGTCGGTGTTGCCGTACACCGCGGTGACCGGAGCGATGGCCGCGAGCTCGTCGAGGATCGCGACCGGTCCCACATCCCCGGCATGGAGGATGTGGTCCACCTCCCGGAAGACGTCGAACACCTCCGGGCGGAGGAGACCATGGGTGTCGGAGATGACGCCGATCCGCATTCGCCGGCTCAGTTGAGCCCGGGAGACAGCGCCGCTGCGGCCAGCACGGCGAAGACGGAAACCGGCCCGGTGACGTCGTCGACCGCGAGCAGCTCGACGTCAGCCGTGGGCGCCTGGGCATCGCCGCCGCCACCCCCGACGAGACAGCCGAGGGCACGCACGGACAGGGGCGACCGCCATGGGTCCACGCTCAGCTCTCGTCGCCGGTCCAGCGTCGGGCGATCTCGATCTCGAGATCGAGCTGGTCGAGCACGCGCTGCACCACGAAGTCTACCAGCTCGGCCACGGCGGTCGGGCGATGGTAGAACCCGGGCGCGGCCGGCACCACCACCGCCCCCGCCTCGGTGACCGCCACCAGATTCCGCAGGTGCACCAGCGAGAGCGGTGTCTCCCGGGGCACCAGCACCAGCTTCCGGCGCTCCTTGAGCGTCACGTCGGCGGCGCGCTCGACGAGCGACCGGCTGGTGCCGTTGGCGATGGCGGCCACGGTGCCCATCGAGCAGGGACAGACCACCATGGCGTGGGTCCGCTGCGACCCCGAGGCGGGCAGCGCCCCGCGATCGCCGTCGGGAAAGGTGGTGACGGTACTCCAGTCGCCGCCCGTCGCGGCCCGGAGCGCGTCGACGCTGTCGATCCCGCACTCGTCCCGCAGCAGCCGCATGCCGTGGATGGTGGGGATGAGCCAGACGGGCACTCGGTGCCGGACGAGCACCTCGAGCAGGCGCACGCCGTAGGGTGCCCCGGAGGCGCCGGTGAGGGCGAGGACGACGGGGTAGCGGGTCACGCGAGGCGGACCAGCCGGTCGAGCAGCGCGAAGGCGAACACCGTGACCGACATGATTCCGTTCATGGTGAAGAAGGCGGCGTCGAGCCGGCTGAGGTCGCCGGGGCGGACCAGGCGATGCTCGTAGACCAGGATCGCGGCTGCGACCAGCAGGCCGGCGAAGTACCAGAGGCCGAAACCGGCGCCCCAGCCGAACAGGGCCAACGCCGGAATGGTGACCCCATGGAGCAGCTTGGCCAGCAGGATGGCGCGGCGCTCGCCCAGGCGGACGACGGCGCTCCGCAGCCCCTGCTGCCGGTCGAAGCCCTCGTCCGGCAGGGCGTAGAAGATGTCGAAGCCGGCCACCCAGGTGGCCACCGCCAGTGCGACCGCGAGCAGCAGCCAGGCCGGCCGGCTCCAGTGGCCGGTCACCGCCAGGAAGCCACCGACCGGCGCAATCGCGAGGCTGAGGCCGAGCCAGAGATGCGGCCACCAGGTGAACCGCTTGGCCAGGCTGTACGTCAGCACCCACCCGAGGGCGAGCGGGCTGAGCCGGAGGCAGAGGGGATTGAGCATGCCGGCCACCAGCACGAAGAGTCCGGCCGCGACCACGATCGAGATCCCGGCCTGGGCCACCGTGAGGGCACCCCGGGGCAGCTCCCGGTTCCGGGTGCGCGGATTGCGCACGTCGTAGCGCAGGTCGGCCACGCGATTGAAGCCCATCGCCGCCCACCGCGCCGCCGAGAAGGCCAGGACCACCAGCAGCACGGTGCGAACCGTCACCGGCGCCACCCGCGACGCCGCCAGGACGCCGAGGAGGGCAAAGGGCAGCGCGAAGAGCGTGTGGGGCAGCTTGACTAGGTTGACGTAGCGGACGAGCAGCGACTCGCCGGCGAAGGTCTGTCCCTCGCGCGCGGGCGAGGTCACAGGCGGATGCCGAGCCGAGGCCAGATCTCGTCCACCCGGCGCTTGGTCTCCGGGTCCATGGTGATGAGGTCCGGCCATTCCCGGGTGAAGCCCTCCTCCTTCCACTTGCGGGTCGCGTCGATGCCCATCTTGCTCCCGTAGGTGAACGCCCGGCTGGCGTGGTCGAGCACGTCCACGGGGCCCATGGTGAAGCGGACGTCGCGCTCGGGATCGATGTTGTTGAGCGCGATCCACCAGGCCTCGTCCGGATTGCGCACGTTGACGTGCTTGTCCACGACCACCAGCACCTTGGCGAGCGACATCAGTCCCTGTCCCCAGAGCGCGTTCATCACCTTGTACGCCTGCCCCGGATACTGCTTGTCGATCGAGACGAACACCAGGTTGTGGAAGATGCCCGGGGCCGGCATGTGGTAGTCCACGATCTCCGGCACCGTGAGCTTGAGCAGCGGCAGGAAGATCCGCTCGGTGGCGTGGCCCAGGTAGTAGTCCTCCATCGGGGGCGGCCCGACCAGCGTGGCGGGATAGATCGGATCGCGCCGGGCGGTGATGGCGGTGACGTGGACCAACGGATAGTCGTCGGCCAGCGAGTAGTAGCCGGTGTGGTCGCCGAACGGTCCCTCGACCACCAGGGGCTCGGCCGGGTCGATGTAGCCCTCCAGTACCAGCTCCGCTTCGGCCGGCACCTCGAGGTCGCAGGTGACGGCTCGAGCCAGCTCGACCGGCTCCCGGCGGAGGAAGCCGGCGAAGAGGAACTCGTCGATGGTGGGCGGCAGCGGGGCGGAGCCCGAATAGATGCTCGCCGGGTCGCCGCCGAGGGCGATGACGACCGGCATCCGCTGGCCCTTCTCCGCCATCTCGCGCCAGTGGGCGGCGCCGACCTTGTGGCGCTGCCAGTGCATGGCGAGCGTGTCGCGCCCGAGCACCTGGACCCGGTACATCCCGACGTTCCGGATCCCGCGGGTGGGATCGGTCGTGATGACCATCGGCAGGGTGATGTAGCGGCCGCCGTCGCCGGGCCAGGTGGTGAGGAACGGGATCTGGTCGAGATTGACGGCGTCA
>JBBRGH010000190.1:0-6408 GCA_038240915.1 Gemmatimonadales bacterium
GCGTCCGAGCCCCCATGACCCGACTGCTCTCGGTCAACGTCGGTCTTCCGCGCGACATCGAGTGGCAGGGCCGCACCGTGCACACCGCGATCTGGAAGGCGCCGGTGCGAGGCCGCTGCCGGGCCGGCCGGCTGAACCTGGCCGGCGACGGCCAAGGCGATCTGGCCGGGCACGGCGGCGAACACCGGGCCGTCTTCGTCTATCAGTTGGACGCGTATCGCTACTGGCAGGACCGGCTCAAGCGGAGCGACTTCGTCCCCGGACAGTTCGGCGAGAACTTCACGATCGAAGGCCTGACCGACGACACCGTCTGCATCGGCGACCGGTATCGGATCGGGAGCGCGCTGTTCGAGGTCACCCAGCCCCGGGTGACCTGCTATCGGGTCGGGATCCGGATGAACGAGCCCCGCATGCCGGCGCTGCTGACCTCGAGCGGGCGGCCGGGGTTCTACTTCCGGGTGCTGGAGGAGGGGGAGGTGGGCGCCGGCGACGCCATCGTGAAGGTGGGCGAGTCGGCGGAGCGGATGACGGTGGCGGAGATCAACGCGCTGCTCTATGCGCCCGAGCATCCGCGCGACCGGCTGGACCGGGCCCTTCGGATCGACGCGCTCTCCATCGGATGGCGTGGGTCGTTCGAGGCGCTCCTGCAGAGCTCAATGACCGGGACGGGACGTGGCAACGCGGGGCTCGCGCCGGCGGCCGCGGCGCATCCGGCGGCACCCGGCTTCCGGCCGCTTGCGGTCACGGCGATCGATCGCGAGTCCGCGGACGTGGTCTCGCTGACCCTGCAGGGCCCCGAGGCCCAGCCGCTGCCGGCGGCGCTGCCGGGGCAGTACGTGGTCCTGCGGCTGCACCCGACCGCCGGCGGTCCGCCCCTGTTCCGCAGCTACTCGCTCTCGGGTCCGCGCTCGACCGAGCGCTATCGCATCAGCGTGAAGGTCGAGCCGCACGGGGTGGCCGGGGCCTATCTCCGGGATCGGGTCGGGATGGGCGACCGGCTCGACGTCAGCTCGCCGCGCGGCAGCTTCGTGCTCGGGCCGGGCGAGCGGCCGGTGGTGCTGCTGAGCGCGGGGATCGGGGCGACGCCGGTGGTGGCGATGCTGCACGCGCTGGCGGCGGCCGGCTCGACCCGGCCGGTGCTCTGGCTGCACGGGGCGCGGGACCGGGAGCATCACCCGTTCGCCGCCGAGGTACGCAGCCTGATGCGCGCGCTCGGGCACGGCCGCGGCTATGTGTGCTACAGCAGTCCGGGCCCGGGCGACACGATGCCCGGGGACTTCGACGCGGCCGGACATCTGTCGCGCTCGGCCCTCGAGCGGGTCGGCCTGCCCCGGGATGCCGACGTCTATCTCTGCGGACCGCCGCGCTTCATGGCGGAGATGAACGACGCGCTGGCGGCGCTGGGCGTGGCGCCGGAGCGGAGGCACGTCGAGCGGTTCAACGGCGGCGAGTCGCTGACCCCGGGCGTGGTGGGCGCCACGACGCGCGCGCCCCACGTGCCCGACCATGACGCCGACACCGGGCCGCTGGTGTCGTTCGCGCAGAGCGGCATCGCGGCCCGCTGGAACCCGGCGGCCTACCAGAGCCTGCTGGAGCTGGCCGAGGCGTGCGACGTCCCGGTCCGCTGGCCGTGTCGGAGCGGCGTGTGCCATAACTGCGAGAGTGGGCTGGTCTCGGGGGAGGTCGTCTATGGACCGGAGCCGCTCGAACCGGCGGCGGAGGGGAACCTGCTGATTTGCTGCGCCCAACCGGTTCAGGACGTCGTCATCGATCTGTGAGCCGGAGGGAGGCTCCTCCGGCTGCGGGGACCTGGGTGCGGCCCATCGCCGCGGGGAGGTCGCTCCCGCTTGACGGATGTACCTAACATCGTTAAGTATGGCTCATGGCTCACCACTGTCGGCCCCTCCGTGGGTAGCCCCGAGCGCCGCACCCGCGCCCGGGTCGAGACCCGGCAGCGGATACTGGACGCCGCGCGCGAAATGTTCGTCCGGAACGGCTACGAGGCCACGACCATGCGGGCCATCGCCCAGCGGATCGAATACACCCCGACGGCCATCTACCACCACTTCCGGAGCAAGGAAGCGTTGCTCACCGAGCTGTGCACCCAGGACTTCCGTTCGCTCGCCTCGGCGTTCCAGCGGATCGGCCGGATCGACGATCCGATCGAACGGCTCCGCCGGACCGGGGCGGCCTACGTCGAGTTCGCCCTGACGCACCCCATGCAGTACCAGCTGATGTTCATGACCCGCCGGCCGCCGGTCCAGGGCCTGGAGAAGGGCCACGGCAATCCGACCGAGGACGCGTACGCGTTCCTGCGCGAAACCAGCGCGGCAGTGGTGGACTCCGGCCAGCTTCGGCCCGAGCTCCGTGATCCCGATGAAGTGGCGCAGATCTGCTGGTCGTCGCTCCACGGCCTGATGTCGCTCCACATCGTGCATCGCGACCAGCCCGAAGGGGTCGAGTGGCGCGACCCCCGCGCCACCGCCGCGCGGATGAGCGACGCGCTTGTGCGCGGGATGCTCCGGGCATAGGCAACCAGCTCTTTTTTTAACGCGATACCTAACATCGTAAGGTGATATGACGCCATTCAAGAAACTGGTCGCCCTGGTCGCGTGCCTCGCCGGTCCGGCCGCGGCCGCCGCGCAGACTCCCCGCGACCCGATGGCGCCGATCGTCGCGGAGGCGATCCGGAACAATCTCGGCCTCGCCCAGGAGACCCTCGATCTCGAGCGGGCCGACGCCGGGGTGCGCGAGGCCCGCGGTCGACTGCTGCCGTCGCTCACGCTGGACTCGCGCTACAGCGAGCAGAGCGGGACGCTCAACCTGGGCGATTTCGTGAATCCGGCGTACGCCGCGCTCAATCGAGTCACCGGCACCACGGATTTCCCGACCAACCTCGACGTCACGCTGCCCCAGCGGCACGAGTCGCGGCTCCGGCTGCTGCAGCCGGTCTTCAACCCGACGGTGCTCGCCGCCCACGCCCTCGCGCGGCACGCGCGCAACGCGAAGGCGTTCGAGCGCGGGGCCTCCGCCCGGCAGCTCGCGGCCGACGTGCAGGCGGCCTATGTCCAGCTGGCCTCGGCGCGGGCGGCGCGCCGCACCTGGGAGTCCACCCTGGGGCTCGTCCGCGAAAGCGAGCGGGTGGCGGAGCGGCTGGTCGCGGCCGGACGCGCGACGCCCGACGCGGTCCTCCGGGCCCACGCCGACCGAGGCGACGTCGAGCAGCAGCTCGCCGAGGCGACGCAGGTGGAGCACGCGGCGAGCCGGGAAGTCAACCAGATGCTTCGGCGGCCGCTCGACGCGCCGGTCGAGCGACTCGGCGACACCCTGGCCCCGCCCGATCTCGGCCTGGGCGAGGATGAGGCGGTGGGACACGCGCTGGGCCACCGGGAGGAGCTGGCCCAGGCGGACGCCGGCGTCCAGACCGCGGGCGCCGGCGTCCGCCTGGCGTCGGCCTCCTTGCTGCCGACCGTCAGCCTCGCGCTCGACTACGGCTTTCAGGGCCGCGAGCTCGCGTTCGATCGCCGGCACGACTTCGCGGTCGCGTCGGTCGTGCTGTCCTGGAATCTCTTCAGCGGCGGGAGCGACTTCGCGCGCCGGCAGGGCGCCCGGGCCGACGCCGAGCGCCTGCGGCTTCGGCGCCAGGAGCTCGAGGACCTCGTCAGGCTGGACGTGCAGCAGGCCTACGAGGCCGCGGCCGTCGCCCGCGATGCGATCGGTACGGCGGAGTCGCGGCTCGCTGCCGCCGAACGGAGCTTCGCGCTCGTGCGCCGGCGCTGGGAAGAAGGGCTCGCGTCCCAGGTCGAGTTTCTCGATGCCCGCACGGCCTTCACCACCGCCGACCTCAACCGGGTCCAGACCGTCTATCGCTATGCCGCGCGCTATGTGGAGCTCGAGCGCGCCGCCGCGGTGCGCCGGCTCGACCAGTAACCGGGAGTCTATCGTGCGCCACGTCCGTGTTCGAGTGCCCCAGCCTACGCTCTTCACCGCACTGCTCGCTCTGGCCGCCTGCTCGGGCGACGCCGCCGCGGTGCGCGATGCCCCGGGCGCGCGCGCCCCGGTCCGAGTGCGCGTCGCGGCCGTGCACGACACGGTGCTCGCCCGGCCGATCCTCGCGTCCGGCACGCTGGCCCCGCGGGACCAGATTCCGCTCAGCTTCATGATCGGCGGCGTGATCGCCCGCCTGACGGTGGATCCCGGCGACCCGGTCCGCGCCGGCCAGCGGCTCGCCGCGCTCGAGCTCCGCGAGATCGACGCGGGCGTCGCCAAGGCGCGGAGCGGCGCCGCCAAGGCCGAGAGGGACCTCGCGCGGGCGCACCGTCTCTATCAAGACAGCGTGATGACCCTGGCTCAGTACCAGGACAGTCGGACGGCGCAGGAGCTGGCGACCGCGGATCTCGCGGGAGCCGAGTTCAACCGCCGGTACGCCGAGATCGTCGCGCCGGCCGCTGGCGTGGTGATGCAGCGGATGGCGGAGCCCGGGCAGACGGTGGCCCCGGGCGCGCCGGTGCTGCTGCTCGGCAGCGGGGCGCGCGGGGCGGTGGTCAAGGTCGGACTGGCCGACCGGGACCTGGTGACGGTCCGGCGGGGCGACCCGGCGTCGGTACCCTTCGACGCGCTCCCCGGCCGCACGTTCGCGGGCCGGGTGACCGAGCTGGCCGGGTCGGCGGACCCCGGCACCGGCGCCTACGGCGTCGAGATTGCGCTGGCCGACGCGCGCGGCCTGGTGGCCGGCCTGGTCGGGCGGGTGGAGATCCGCCCCGCGGCCGGGGCGCCGACCGCGCTGGTCCCGATCGAGGCCATCCTCGAAGCCGACGGCAGCCGCGCGACCGTGTTCGCTCTCTCGGCCGACCGGCGCCGGGCCGAGCGGCGCCGGGTCGCGGTGGGGTTCATCGACGGAGGATGGGTGGCCGTGACGGCGGGGCTCGACGTCGCGCGGGCGGTGGTGACCGACGGCGCGGCCTACCTCGACGACGGCGCGGCCGTGCGGGTGACCCCATGAAGCTGCTCGAGTTTCCGGTCCGGAACTATCAGTTCACGGTGGTCCTGTTCGTGATGCTGGCGGCGCTGGGCATCAGCTCCTGGCTCGCGATTCCCCGCGGCGAAGACCCGCCGCTGCACGTGCCGAGCTTCACGGTGATCGCGGTGTATCCAGGCGGGAGTCCGACAGACCTCGAGCGGCTGGTGGTCAAGCCGGTCGAGGAGCGGCTCGATGCCCTGGACGACGTCAAGAAGATCGAGAGCCGGATCCGGGGTGGCGTCGCCACGGTCAGCATCGAGTTCGAGGCGGACCAGGATCCCGACGCGCGGTACGAGGAAGTGCTTCGGGAGACCAACGCCCTCCGCCCGGAGCTGCCGGCCGACCTGGCCCGATTCTGGGTGGAGAAGGTGACCACGCTCGACGTGGCGATCGCGCAGGTGGCCCTGGTGAGCGAGACGGCGCCCTACCGGACGCTCGATCGGCTCGCCGAGCGGCTGGAAGACGTGGTCACGGCGCTCCCGGGCGTCCGGACGGCGACGCGCTGGGGCGTGCCGGCGCCGCGGGTGGACGTGGCGCTCGATCTCGGCCGGCTCTCGCGACTCGACCTGCCGCCCGGCCTCGTGCTGCAGGCGATCGGCGGTGAGAGCGCCGACGTGCCGGCCGGACGGGTGGAGTCGGGCGCGCGGGTGTTCGACGTCAAGACCAGCGGCAGCTACGAGACCGCCGAGCAGGTCGGCGCCACGGTGGTGCGCGCGGGCCACGGGGGGCTCGTGCGCGTGCGCGACGTGGCCGACGTGGCCTGGGGCTATCAGGACTCGACGTATCGCGCCCGCTACAACGGGCGGCGGGCGGCCTTCGTCACCATCACCCAGCAGGACGGACAGAACATCAACGCCGTGCGCGACCGGGTGTGGAGCGCGCTCGACGCGTTCGAGGCGGAGCTGCCGTCCGGGGTGACGCTCGAGCGCGGATTCGACCAGGCGAGCAACGTCACCGACCGGCTCACCCGGCTGGGCGAAGACCTCGCGATCGCCATCGGGCTCGTGCTGGTGACGGTGCTCCCGCTTGGCCTCCGCGCGGCCGGGATCGTGATGGTCTCGATTCCGCTCTCGCTCGCCATCGGGCTCACGATCCTGTATTTCACCGGCTTCACCGTCAACCAGCTCTCGATCGTGGGTGCGGTGATCGCGCTGGGCCTGCTGGTGGACGACTCCATCGTGGTGGTGGAGAACATCACCCGCTCGCTCCGCGCGGGGCACTCGCGGGTGGATGCGGCCATCGAGGAGACGCAGCAGATCGCGGTCGCGGTGGTCGGAGCCACCGCCACGCTGATCCTCTCCTTCGTTCCCCTCGTCTTTCTTCCCGGCGCTCCGGGTCAGTATATCCGGTCCCTGCCGGTGGCGGTCATCGCCACGGTCCTCGCGTCG
>JBBRGH010000191.1:0-6398 GCA_038240915.1 Gemmatimonadales bacterium
ATCCAGCCCAGGGTCCACTTGAACGTGAAGCCGAGACCGCCCAGGTACGTGGGGTGGGAGACCATGGGCCAGGACGTCGATTCCTCGGCGATCACGGCCGTGCCGGGATACTCGCCGTGCACCACCTCGTTCAGGCGCCGAATGAACTCGATGGCCTGGATATTCTCCCGGCCGCCGTACTCATTGGGCACCCAGCCTCCGGCCGGGCGGCCGTAGTCGAGGTACAGCATCGAGGCCACCGCGTCCACCCGCAGGGCATCGACGTGGTCACGATCCAGCCAGAACAGCGCGTTGCTGATGAGGAACGACCGGACTTCGTTCCGTCCGTAATTGAAGATGAAGGTGTCCCAGTCGGGATGGTGTCCCTGGCGGGGGTCGGCGTGCTCGTATAAGTGGGTGCCGTCGAAGTACGCCAGCCCGTGCTCATCACGCGGGAAGTGGGCCGGGACCCAGTCGAGGATCACGCCGATGCCGCGCTGGTGGAGCGTATCGATGAGGTGCATGAGGTCCCGGGGGCCGCCGAACCGGCTGGTAGCGGCGAAGTAGCCGATCGTCTGATAGCCCCAGGATCCGTCGAACGGATGCTCGGAGAGCGGCAGAAACTCCACGTGGGTGAACCCCATCTGGTGGAGGTAGTCGGGCAGCTCCATCGCCAGCTCGGCGTAGGTCAGCCAGCGATCCTGCTCCTCGGGCTTCCGGCGCCAGGAGCCGAGATGCATTTCGTAGATTGACATCGGCTGGGTCTGCAACCGGCCGCCCGCCCGCGTCGCGAGCCAGGCGTCGTCACCCCACTGGTAGCCGTCGAGCGACGCCACGCGCGAGGCGGTCGCCGGCCGTACCTGGGCCGCGAAGCCGTACGGATCGGCCTTGTCGGCCCGATACCGGCCGGTCCGGGACTCGATGTGGTACTTGTAGAGCGCCCCCTCGCCGATACCCGGAATGAACGTCTCCCAGACGCCGAAGTCGCCGAAGGCGCGCATCGGGTGCAGGTCGGTCGCCCACTGGTTGAACTCGCCGACCACCGACACCTTGGCCGCATTCGGCGCCCACACGGCGAACCGCACGCCGTCGCGTCCTTCGCTCTGGTGCAGATGGGCGCCCAGGGCGCGGTAGCCACGATACAGCGTGCCCTCCCGGAGCAGATGGAGGTCGAAGTCGGTCAGCGGGCTTTCGGAGCTCACCCGGTCGCTCCGTCCGGCGGGGACAGCACCGGATCCTGGTGGATGATGTCGAAGATCGCGCTCAGCCGGTCGAAGGCGTGCAACTCGCGGGCGAGCGCGCTCGCCCGGTCGAACCGGAACCCGTCCACGCGCATCTTCAGCACCCAGTAGCGGAGACTGTCCATGATCAGCTGGAGCACCCGCAGATGGCGAATCTCGTCTCCCCGGCTGACGGTCCGGCCGATCGACTTGGCGTAGGGATCCAACACGACTTTGTGGGGATTGAAGCGAGGCCTCGCGGAGGGCTCGAGGCGCCGCCAGATCTGGTCGGTGGGCTCCGCCAGGCGGATCCGGTCGGCCTCGTGGCCGGCCTCCACTCGCTCAAAGAGGCACAGATCGACCGCTGTGGCGTGCTCGGCGAACAAGGCGAAATTGGCGCCGCGGCCGTCCCACGTGGCCCCCAAAGGGTGGGGGCGATCCGGACGACTTCTCATCGGTAGCACGCGGGGCCGATGCCCACCGCGGCGGTGGAATGTCGGCATTCGGTAAGCTAGTATGCCACGGGCCAGCTCGCGACCGTGGTCTGGGCACCCGCCGAGGAGGTCACGGATTTTGGTCGAGACCGAGAGGACATCCGCCGAAGTCGAGCCTCCCGCGGTTTCACCGATGCGCGCCGAACTGGTGGTGGCGATCGCGGGTCGTGCCAAGGCCGAGACGATCGGGCCCGTGCTGCGCGCCGCGGCCGAGGAGCTGGCCCGCCGGTTCCGCGGTCGCGAGGCGGTCCTTCTGCTGGCCGACGCCGAGGCCTCCGAAGAGGTACTGGCCTCCGCCCGCGACTCGGTCGCGGACCCGGACCGGGTGATCCGGCTCGCCGCGCCCCCGGAATGCCAGCGGGCGGGGCCGCCACCCGCCCGGGCCCAGGTGCTTCGGCAGTGCTTCGAGTCGGCGGCCGAACTCGGGGCCGTCGCCCTGGCCGTGGTCGACGCCGACGTCACGACCATCGAATCGGACGGCCTCGGCCGTCTGCTCCGGCCGGTGGTGGAGCAAGGCGCCGACTTCGTGGCGCCGTACTACGTCCGGCCGAGGTTCGCCGGCGCGATCACCAGCAGCATCGTCTACCCGTTCACGCGGGCGCTCTACGGCCGGCGGCTCCGGTTCCCCGCCGGCGGCGATTTCGCCTGCTCGGGGCGGTTCGGCCAATTCTGCATGGCCCAGGCGATCTGGGCTGGGGATGGCGGCCGGATTGCCACCGACCTCTGGTTGGTCCATCGCGCGCTGACCGGCGGGTTCAAGCTGGCCCAAGCGGTCATCGGTGTCCGCTCGGGCTCGGCGCCGGACGAGGACGCCGAGCTGAGCTCGGTGCTCGCCAGAGTGCTGGCGACGCTGTTCGCCGAGGCGGAACGCAACGTTCCCCTGTGGCAGAAGATCCGCAGCTCGGATCCGGTGATGCTGCTGGGCACGCCAAGCACGCGCGAACCGGACGGCCCGGCGATCGACCTCAAGCAGACGGTCGACGGTTTTCGGCTCGGCCTCGAGCACCTGATGCCGGTGTGGGAATCGGTGCTGCCGCCGACCACGCTGCACGAGCTGCGGAAGCTGTCCCGCCGAAGCCAGGAAGAGTTCCGCCTCCCCGACCCGCTCTGGGCCCGGATCGTCTACGACTTCGCCATCGCGTTCCACGCCCGCGTGATGAGCCGGGAGCACCTGGTCTCCGCCTTCGCCCCGATCTACCTCGGCTGGTTCGCCTCGCACGTGGCGGAGATGGCCGGGGCCGACGTTGCCACCGGCGAACGGCGGGTGGAGGAGCTCTGCTTGCGGTTCGAAGCGGAGAAGCCTTACTTGATTTCGCGCTGGCGCTGGCCGGATCGGTTCAACCCGTAGTCGGCCACCCCGGTCGGGAAGGAGCCATCATGTGGGACCAGGTGATCTACGCCCTGCAGGAATCGCTCGGGCGGGTGCTCTCGAGCCTGGCCGGCTTCGTGCCGGCGCTCGTGGCCATGCTGGTGGCGGTGTTCGTCGCGCTCGCCGCCGGCGTCGTGATCCGGTGGCTGCTGGCCCGGATCCTCATCGGCCTGCGGTTCGACGATCGGCTGAACGACTGGGGACTCTCCGCCATCGCCGAATGGTCCCCGGGCCGAAGCCCTACGCGACTGGTAGGCCTGGTCGTCATCTGGGGCGCACTCATGATCGGCGTGCTGGTCGGGCTGGCGGCGCTCGAGGCCACGCTGATGACGGCCATGCTGAGCCGGTTGATCACCTACCTGCCAAACGTTTTCGTGGCCATCCTGCTGGTCGTGCTCGGCGCGCTGCTGGCGCGGTTCCTGGCGCGGGGCGTGCTCATCGGCGCGGTCAACCTGAAGCTCCAGTCCCCCCACCTGCTGAGCATTGGCGTGAAGTGGCTGGTCCTGGTGCTGTCCGTCGCGATGGCGCTGGAGCACCTGAGCATCGGCGGCGAGATCCTCAAGCTCGCGTTCGGCATCCTCTTCGGCGGCATCGTCCTGACGCTGGCGCTGGCGATCGGCCTGGGGTCGAAGGACGTGGTGAGCCGCAGCTGGGAGCGCCAGGCCGAACGCCAGGCCGAGCCCGCCGATGCCCCGTTCCAGCACCTCTAAGGCCGGCATGGCCGAGCCGTCCGCCGAGGACGGTCGGCGCCGGGTCGTCATCGAGGGGGTGAGCCCCGAGATCGACGGCGGCCGGTTTCCCATCAAGCGGATCGCGGGCGAGACCGTGACCGTCGAAGCCGATGTGTTCGCCGACGGACACGACGTGGTCACGGCGGTGCTTCGGTGGCGGCGGCTGGAGGCAGCCGAGTGGCACGAGCTGCCCATGCTGCCGCTCGACAACGACCGGTGGAGCGGGGTATTCCCGGTCGACGCCGTGGGCCGCTACGCCTACGGTATCGAGGGCTGGGTCGACCCGTTTCTCACCTGGCGCCGTGACCTGGCGAAGCGGATCGAAGCGGGGCAGGAGGTATCCGTGGAGCTGGCGGTGGGCGCCGAGTTGCTGGCGGCCGCGGCTGCGCGGGCCCCGGACGCCGAGCGGCAGCGTCTGGCGGAGTGGGCCCGCACGCTCGCCGGCGCCACGCCGATCACCAGCCGTCAGGCGCTAGCGCTCGACGAGGAGGTGCTCGCGCTGGTGCAGCGCTCCCCGGACCGGGCCTCCGCCACCCGGTACGCCCGGGAGCTAGAGGTCGCGGTCGACCGGGAGCGCGCCCGCTTCAGCAGTTGGTATGAGTTCTTTCCCCGGTCCGTCTCCGCCGAGCCCGGCCGCCACGGAACGCTGGCCGACTGTGCCACGCACCTGCCCTACGTGGCAGAGATGGGCTTCGACGTGGTCTACCTGCCGCCGATTCATCCGATCGGCACCAGCTTCCGGAAGGGACCCAATAACAGCCTCACGCCCGGCCCGGAGGACGTGGGAAGCCCGTGGGCCATTGGCGGGCCCGAGGGCGGACACGACGCGATTCACCCGGCGCTGGGTGGTTTCGAAGATTTTCGACGGCTCGTCGGCCGAGCCGGGGAGCTGGGGATGGAGATCGCGCTCGACCTGGCCTTCCAGTGCTCGCCCGACCATCCCTACGTGACGTCGCACCCATCCTGGTTCCGGCACCGGCCCGACGGCACCATTCAGTACGCGGAGAATCCCCCGAAGAAGTACCAGGACATCTATCCCATCGACTTTGAGAGCGAGGACTGGCGGGCGCTGTGGGCAGAGCTGGAGCGGGTCGTGCTGTTCTGGGTCGGACACGGCGTGCGCATCTTCCGGGTGGACAATCCCCACACGAAGGCATTCCCCTTCTGGGAATGGCTGATCGCCCAGGTCCGGGCCCGGCATCCGGATGTCCTCTTCCTGGCCGAGGCGTTCACGCGACCCAAGGTGATGTACCGACTGGCCAAGCTCGGGTTCAGCCAGTCGTACACCTACTTCGCCTGGCGGAACACGTCGGAGAAGCTGCGTGAGTATTTCACCGAGTTGACCGGCACGCCGGTGCGTGAGTTCTTCCGCCCCACCCTCTGGCCCAACACGCCCGACATCCTCACCGAGTACCTCCAGTTCGGCGAGCGCCCGGCCTTCACCGTCCGGGCCGTGCTGGCGGCAACGCTCGGGGCGAGCTACGGGATCTACGGACCGGCGTTCGAGTTGTGCGACGGACGGCCGCGCGAGGCGGGCAGTGAGGAGTATCGGGATTCGGAGAAGTACCAGCTGCGGACGTGGAATCTCGAGGACCCGTGGAGCCTGCGGCCACTGCTGACCAGGCTGAACCGCATCCGCCGGGAGAATCCCGCGCTCCAGACCGATCGGGACTTGCGGTTCCATCCGACCGACAATCCCACGCTGGTCTGCTACAGCAAGGCCACCGAAGACAAGGAGAACGTGGTGCTCGTGGCGGCCAATCTGGATCCGCAGCACCGGCAGACTGGATGGGTGAACCTGGATCTCGCGGAGCTGGGCCTGAGCGAGGACCAGCCGTTTCAGGTCCACGACGAACTCAGCAATACACGCTATCTCTGGCAGGGGCGGCGGAACTACGTCCAGCTGGATCCGGGAGAGCTGCCGGCGCACGTGTTTCGGGTTCGGCGGCGAGCCCTGACGGAGCAGGATTTCGACTACGACCTCTGAGCCGGGCGGCGCCGCCCTGCCGCTCGGCGCTAGACGTCCAGGTTGTTCACGTATTTGGCGTTTCGCTCGATGAACAGCCGCCGCGGCTCGACCTCGTCGCCCATCAGCTCGTCGAACAGCTTCGACGCCTCGACCGCGTCCTCCATAGTGACCCGGAGGATGGTACGGGTGGCGGGATCCATCGTGGTGCGCCAGAGCTGGTCCGGGTTCATCTCGCCCAGGCCTTTGTAGCGCTGAATGTTGACGTTGCCCCGGCCGTCGCCGTTGGTGAAGCGCTTGGTGTACTCGTCCCGCTCCCCCTCCGTGTAGGCGTAGAACTCCTCCTTGCCCTTGGCCACCCGGTAGAGCGGCGGCTGGGCGATGTAGACGTAGCCCGCCTCCACCAGCTCCTGCATCTGCCGGAAGAAGAAGGTCAGGAGCAGCGTCCGGATGTGGGCGCCGTCCACGTCGGCGTCGGTCATCAGGATCAGCCGGCCGTATCGGAGCTTGGCGGGGTCGAAGCTGCGGCCGATGCCCCCCCCGAGCGCCAGTACCAGCGACTTGATCGCGTCGCTCTCTAGCATCTTCTCCACCGAGGATTTCTCCACGTTCAGGATCTTGCCGCGCAGCGGCAGGATG
>JBBRGH010000192.1:0-6375 GCA_038240915.1 Gemmatimonadales bacterium
GTTGTGGCGGGCGGCGCCGCCCAGCGTGAGCGGCACCTCGCCGGCCTGCGCCAGCAGGGTTCGCGACCCGCCCTCCGCCAGCTCCAGCCGGTCCCCATCGCACAGCACCGCCCGCCCGCCCGCGGCCAGATGGCTGACCACCTCGGGCTGAGCCGGGTCCAGCGTGAACCACACCAACGGCACGGCCACCGATCCGGCCCGGGCCCGGAGCAGGGCGTCGTCGGCGTTGAGCACCACGGCACCGCCCGGCCCGACCGCGCGCGCCGGCAACAGCTTCACGTCGGCCAGCTGCTCGACCGAGTCGATCCCGAACTCGCCCAGGTGATCGTCCGCCACGTTGGTCACCACCGCCACCGAAGCCCGGTCCACGCTGAGCCCGCGGCGGAGCAGCCCGCCACGCGCGGTCTCCAGCACCGCCGCCTCCACCTCGGGCCGCCGGAGCAGCAGCCGGGCACCGCTCGGCCCGCTGTAGTCGCCCTCGGCCAGCTGGGTGCCGCGGACACTCACGCCTTCGGTGGAGGTATAGCCCACGGTCAGACCCTGGCCGCCGAGGATGGCGGCGAGGAGCCGCACCACCGTGGTCTTGCCGTTGGACCCGGTGACGAGCGCCACCGGTACGTCGTGCACGCGGCTCCAGTCCACCCGGCCGGGCTCGGGCACGGCACCGGCCGGCCACACCAGCACGCCACCGCCGGAACCAACCGACACCAGCTCCTCGCCGGCGAGAAAGGTGACGTCCCGCGCCCGGGCCGCCTCATGGAGCGCCACCAGGGCCGGATTGCGCTCACCGGCGATGGCGGCCCGAAGCTGCGCCACCACGGCGGCCGGAGCCACCTCGGTCCGGCCCTCGAGCGCCGCCGAGGCGGCGTCCCAGGCGGCTTCGTTGAGGTCGGTGGCGGCGTAGAGGGCGTCGGCGGGGGCGGTGAGTGCGAGGCTCACCCCGCCGGCGAAGGGGCGGACAGCCAGGGTCTCGACGGACCAGCCCACCGCCTCGAGCAGCCGGCGGGCGGCCGCGCGCCAGGCCCGGATGGCGGCGTCGCGGTCGGTGTCGGCCAGGCGCACGTCGAGGATGGCGCCGGGTCGGTCGAGCAGCAGCGAGCGGCCGGTGAGCCGGCGCGAGTCGGCGACGGTGCTGAGGCGCATGCTACCGCCTCAGTCGGCGGTCTCCTCGCGCGGGAGCCAGACGCCGCGGGAATCGCGGATCCGGCGGCCGTCCTCCATCAGCGGCTGGGGGGCGGGCGCCGTGGGCTCGGGGCGGGAGGTTCGGGGACGCTCGACCAGGCGGGCAGGCGCCTCGGGGCGGAACTGGACCACCTGCTTCCAGCTCCGGGTGATCGCGTCGCCGAAGATCAGCAGCAGGTCGCTCGGCTGGGCCTCGCGGAGGGCGGTATCGGTCGCCACCTGCTCGTCGGGGATCACCAGGATCCGGTCGGCCGGGACGCCGGCGGCGAGCAGCGCGTCCCGCAGCAGGTGGGGCACCTCGTCGGGCCCGCGGCCGCGGAGGTGGTCGTCGCGACGGACGATGTAGCGGTCGAAGTGTCCGGCCGCGATCCGGCCGATGTCGGCGATGTCCTGGTCGCGCCGATCGCCCGGGGCGGCCAGCACCACGATCCGGCGGCCGATCACCTCCAGCCGCTCCACCAGCTGGCACATCGCCTCGACCGCGGCCGGATTGTGGCCGTAGTCGAGGATGACCTTGAACGGGTGCTCATCGAAGATGTTCATCCGGCCCGGCGCCTGGAAGAACGTGGTGTCGAAGGTCCGGAGCCCGTGGCGGATGTCCTCCAGCTTGAGCCCCATGCTGAACGCCATCGCGGCGGCGAACATCGCGTTCTGCACGTTGTGGAGGGCGCGGCCTTCCAGCGTGGCCGGGATCAGGTGGGTCCACAGCAGCGGGATGTGGGCGCCGTGGTCGTAGATGGTGATCATCTGGCCCTTGATCCCCGACTCCAGCACCACGCCCCGGCCGCCGGCCCGGATGTGCTCGCCCACCAGCTCGTGGGTGGGATCCATGGTCACGTAGCAGAGGTGCTTGGCCGAGGTGTAGTCGGCCATCTTGAGGCAGAGCGGGTCGTCGGCGTTGAGCACGGCGGTGTCGCGCGCCACCTCGACCACGATCCGCTTCACCTTGGCCAGATCGTCCAGCGTGCCGACGCCGCGGAGGCCCAGGTGATCGGCCTTCACGTTGAGCACCGCGCCCACGTCGCAGTGGCGGACCCCCATCCCGGCCCGGAGCAGCCCGCCGCGGGCGATCTCCAGCACGGCCACATCCACGTTGGGATCGCTCAGCACCATCCGGGTGGCCACCGGCCCGGTCATGTCGCCCGAGACCGTCCGCTGGCCGTCGATGTAGACGCCGTCGGTGCTGGTGAGGCCCACGTGGTGCCCGGCCAGCTTCTGGATGTGGGTCAGCATCCGGGCGGTGGTGGTCTTGCCGTTGGTTCCGGTCACCGCCGCGATCGGGATCCGGCTGGGCGAGCCCGGCGGGAACAGCATGTCGAGCGTCGGTCCCGCCACGTCGCGCGGGCGGCCCTCGCTCGGGGCCATGTGCATCCGGAAGCCGGGCGCCGCGTTGATCTCGCAGATCGCGCCGCCGATCTCCTTGTACGATTCGGTGATGTCGGTGCTGAGGAAGTCCACCCCGCCCACGTCGAGGCCGATCGCCTTGACCGCCCGCTCGGCCATCTCGACGTTGTCGGGATGAACCACGTCGGTCACGTCGGTGGCGGTGCCGCCGGTCGAGAGGTTGCCGGTCGAGCGGAGGAAGACCCGCTCGCCTTCGGCCGGCACGGTCTCCCGGGTGTAGCCCTTGTTCTCCAGCATGGTCTCGGCCTGGTGGTCGAACGCCAGCCGGGTGAGCACTTTCTCGTGGCCGATGCCGCGGCGGGGATCCCGGTTGACCTCCTCCACCAGCTGCTCGATCGTGTGGACCCCGTCGCCCACGACGTGGCCGGGCACCCGGCGGGACACCGCCACCAGCTCGCCGTTCACCACCAGCATCCGGTGGTCGTCCCCGGTGATGAAGCTCTCCACGATCACGCTCCGGCTGTGCTCTCGGGCCACCTCGAACGCCTCGCGCACCTGGGCCTCGGTCGTGAGGTGGATCGAGATGCCGCGGCCGTGGTTGGCGTTGAACGGCTTGACCACCACCGGGTAGCCGATCCGCTCCGCCGCGTCCACCGCGTCGTCCTCCCGCTGCACCAGCCGCTGGCGCGGCACCGGCAGGCCCAGGTGGGCCAGGATCCGGTTGGTCTCCTCCTTGTCCGAGGCCAGCTCGACCGCGATGTGCGAGGTCCGGCCGGTGATCGTCGCCTGGATCCGCTGCTGGAACCGGCCGTGGCCGAACTGGATCAGGCTCTGCTCGTTGAGCCGGATCCAGGGGATCCGCCGCTCCTCCGCCGCCCGGACCAGCGACATCGTGCTCGGCCCCAGCGCCCGCCGCTGGGCGAAGCGGATGAACTCGTCCCGCTCGGCCGCGAAGTCGAAGTCGCCGGGGACCGCGCCCTTGGGCTGGAGCTCCGGCGGCAGCAGCGAGTGCAGCAGGGTCATCCCCAGCTGTCCCGCCTCCATGCCCACGTCCTCCTGCCCGTACTGGTAGAGCACGTGGTAGTGGCCCTCGGTGCCGGCGCCCCGGGTCTTGCCGAAGGTCACCGGCTCGCCGGCCACGTTCTGCAGCTCGATGGCGACGTGCTCCAGAATGTGGCCCATCCAGGTCCCCTCATCCTCCCGGAGCCGCCGGATGAACCCGCCCGGCTCCCCATAGGAGCAGCCGTGCTCGTGCAGTCCCGGCAGCGCCTCGATCAGGCGGTCGATGAACGGCGGCCCCAGCTTGGCCGACGGCCACTGCTCCAGCGGGCCGAGGTCCACTTCGAGGCGGATGACGGGAAAGTGGGCGTACAGGCTGGGGCCGACGTAGACGGCACGGTCGAGAATGCGCATTCCGGTTCCTCTCAGGCGGACGCCCTGGCGGCGCCCGCTGGCCGATTCACCACAGGGGCACGGAGGGCACGGAGAGACCGAAGCCGGTGGACACGACGCGACCACGGCCGCGCCGAGCTCTGTGCCCTCTGCCCCCTGTGCCTCTGTGGTGAAGACAATCGTTCGAACCAAGCCCGGTCGGCTAGACCCGCTGTGCGATCACCGGTGCCGCCGCCGCCACCCGGGTATGGAGATTGAAGGTGGCCCCGTGATCCAGGATGTGGAGCCGGAGGCCGATCAGGCAGACCGGGTCGTTCTTCCGCACCCGCGCCATCGAGCTGAACTCGAGCCCCGACGGATCCACGATCGTGAGGGCGCCCCCGCCGACCACCTCGAGCGTTTCGTCCGGCCCGATGAAGGCCGCCGTGTTCTCGTCCAGCCCGATGCCCACCGCGAACGGGTTGTAGCTCAGCGCCGTGAGCAGCCGCCCCAGCCGGTCCCGCTGGCGGAAGTGCTGGTCGATGATCACCCGGTTGGTGAGCCCGAGCCCCGGCGCCAGCGTCACGATCCGCGCCCGCGGCGACGAGCCCTCACGGCCGAACGCGATCATGTGCTCGCACAGGAACGCGGCGCCCGCCGAGGTGCCCGCGATGTGGGCGCCCTCGGCGTTGCGCCGGCGGAGCGCCTTGGCCACCGACGTCCCGCCGATCATGGTGCTCAGACGGAGCTGGTTGCCCCCGGTGAGGAAAATGCCGTCGGCCTGGTCCAGGATCTCGAGCAGCTCCGGCCGCTCGGCGTCCTCGCGCGCATGGATGGGGAGGGAACGGGCCTGGGACGCGCCCAGCTCGCGGAACAGGGTCTCGTACCGGTGGCCGGTGTCGCTGACCTCGGAGGCGGTGGGGATGATGGCCACCCGGCCGCCCTGGCACAGTCCGGCGAACCGCCGCAGGATCGTGACTTCGCCGATCTTCTCTTCCGCTCCGCCCACCGGAATGATGAATCCATGACCAGCCGCCACCCGCGCCCTCCCGCCAAGAGTGCGGCCGGCGGCGCCTGCCGCCGGCCCCCAAGTCCTCCGCGCCGCCTAAGATACACCTCGGCGGGGGGTTCGGCAGGGGCCCCGCGGAGGGCACCTCAGGCCGAAGCGGACTGCTCCGGCTCGAAGCTGCCGCGCACCACCGGCCGCCCCTCGCGCACGTGCCAGCGCCCGCGCGCCATTACCTCGGCCACCGCGCCTTGCGCGTCGAGCACCACCAGGTCGGCGTCGGCACCGGCCCGGAGCCGGCCTTTCCGGTGGAGCTGCAGCAGCCGCGCCGGATTGGCCGTGAACGCCGGCAGGACCCGCTCGAGCGGCTGGCCCCGGCCCAGCAGCGCGCGCAGGGTCTCCCCGCAGGCCGAGGGACTCCCCACGTCGAACGACGCCACCCGGCCCTCATCGTCGAACACCGGCAGACAGCCGCCCCCGTCCGAGCTGACGGTGATCCGGGACGGATCGGCGCCGGCGTCGAGGTAGCGCACCACCGCGTCCTCCGCGCTCCAGGCGTCCTCGCCCTCCTCGATCGGGAAGGCGGTCACGTCCACGC
Organism: Gemmatimonadales bacterium; assembly: GCA_038240915.1. Lineage (GTDB taxonomy): Bacteria > Gemmatimonadota > Gemmatimonadetes > Gemmatimonadales > GWC2-71-9 > CAVVWJ01. Next base: position 5,502 of record JBBRGH010000192.1, read on the forward strand.
AGCAGCCCCGCGCGGTCAGCGCCACCGCCTCGTCGAACAGCGCCCGCCGCCGGTTCACGTGGGTCGGGTTGAAGACCGCCGCCGGCAGCTCGGTCCGGTCGAGTGCCTGGCCCACCAGCTCCAGCCCGCGCGCGCCGTCGCCCAGGTGCAGGTGGACGATGCCGGCCTTGCCGCTCATCAGGCCGCCCACGTGGGCGTCGGCCGCGATCCGGAGCAGCTCGTCCAGCGTCGGCTGGCTCGACCGGTGGTCGCTGAGGGCCAGCTCGCCCACGCCGATCACCAGGTCGATCAGGGCGATGTCCAGCCGGACGCTGCCGGTGGCGGTGGTCGGCGGCACGTGGTAGCCGCCGGTATGGCACCAGGCGCTCAGTCCCTGCGCGATCAGTCCCCGGGCCACCGTCACCAACTCGGCCGTCGTCCGCACCGTGTCGTCGGTGCCGAGCACGCCGATCGCCGTGGTGACGCCGCCGCGGGTGAGCCGGCTCAGCGCGACCGGTGGCACCCGGGTCTCGGGGCCCGCCTCGCCGCCGCCGCCGGTCAGGTGCACGTGGCCGTCGATCAGCCCCGGGATCACCCGCCGGCCGCCCAGGTCCACCTCCTCCACCTCGAGCGCGCCGTCGAGTGCCGGCACCTCGCGGCCGATCCAGAGCACCGTCTCCCCGCCCACCAGCAGATGCCGGCGGCCGAGCGGGGCCGGATCGTACAGCTCGGCGTTCCGGAGCAGCGCGATGGTCACGACAGCTTGAACCCGCCGACCGCCCCGGTCAGCCGCTCGGCCGCGTCGGCCAGGTGCGACGCGGACGAGGAGATCTCCTCGGTCGAGGCGTTGAGCTGCTGGGCCGCCGCGACGATCTCCTCCGCCGCCGCCGCGTAG
>JBBRGH010000193.1:0-6368 GCA_038240915.1 Gemmatimonadales bacterium
AGTAGCCGCGGAGGTTGATGTTGACCAGGCCCCACCCGAACCGGTCGGCGACCTGCGAGCAGAGACGGTTGACGTCGTCGTAGGTGCCGCGCACCCGAACCAGGCGGGGACCGTAGACGGCGGTCCCCACCACCTTGCCCACCTCGAGATCGTGCGGGATGAAGATCCAGGCCGGCAGGCCGGCGCGCGCGGCCTGCGCCGCGACCGCATTGGCGAGATTGCCCGTGGAGGCGCAGCCCACGGTGTCGAGCCCGAGCCCCAGCGCCGCGTTGAGCGCGGTGGCGACGACCCGGTCCTTGAAGCTGAGGGAGGGATGGCTGACGGCGTCGTTCTTGACCCACACCCGCGCCACGCCGAGCCGCCGGGCCAGCGCGGGCGCGTCGAGCAGCGGTGTGAAGCCGGTGTCGAGCGAGACGGCGGGGTCGCCCACGAATGGCAGCCACTCGTGGTAACGCCAGATCGATCGGGGACGGGCGGCGATGGTCGCGGCGTCAGGCAGGATCCGGGCGGCGTCGTAGTCCGGCTCGAGCGGGCCCAGACACTCGTCGCAGGTCGCGGAGGCCGCGGGCGGATGGGCCGTGCCGCAGAGCTTGCACACCAGGGCCAGCGGGCGCGGTGCACGTCGCGCCGCGGGCGCGTCGGCCGCCGGCGTCGCCGGCGTCGCCGGCGGGTGGAACAGGGTCGTCATGTCGGGTTCCTCGCCCCGTCACCCGACCCCTTCCGGCACCGGCGGACAAAAAGAAACGCCCGGTGCCAAAAAGACACTCGGACGCGAGGCTTTTTAGCATTTGTTTAACGTGGCTGCAATAGGCCGCAAATTACCACGGGCTTCGGTTGTGGAAGTCAGTCTATGCATTCGCTCCGATGGGCGCAAGGGCCCAGGCACCTGCCGCTACCAATCCCGGTCTCCGGTGGCGCCCTTCTGCGACGGCCGCCCCTCGTGGCTCGCGAGCTGCTGCCGCTGCACCGCTTCCAGCAGCTGGCGAGCCTGGTCGGCGTTGAGCTCCTCGACCGACTCGCCCTCTCCCGCACCATAGCCGCCGCCCGCCATCGCGCCCGAGGCCGCATCCGGGTTTCCCTCGTAGCCGGGCACGTTCATGTTCCCGCGGCCGTAGTCCGCGTTCCGGCCGCGGCCCGAGGAGCCGCCCGCCATCCGGTCCTCCTCCAGCCGCTTGAGCGCCAGCTCGAGATTCCATTTGGCATCCTGATCGCCGGGCTCCAGGCGGAGTGCCTCCTCGTATGCCGCGACGGCATCGAGCAGGAGCTGGCCTCGCTCGGGAGCCTCCTCCGCCGCCCGTACCAGCGCGTTGCCCAGGTTGAACACGCTCGGCTGCCGGATGTCCGCTCTCCCCGCCGCCGCCAGGCGGTAACGGACGGCCGCGTCCTCGTACCGCCGCATCCGGTAGTAGGCGTTCCCCGCGTGGTAGGCCCGGAGCGGCGTGCTGTCCGCCGCCAGCGCCTGGTCCAGCGCCTGGGCCGACGCGGCGAAGTCGCCCGAGGCGTACAGGCGGTCGCCCTTCCGTGCGGCGAGCGAACCTCGCGAGCACCCCGCGTTGGCCAGCAGCAGGAAGAGCACCAGCGAAGCGGCCATCCGCCCGCCCGAGGCCACCGCTGCCCGCGGCACCCCACCGCGCCGCCGCCGAGCGGCCCGAGCCGCCAGGGCCAGATCCCCGAGCAGCGCCGCGACCGTCAGCGCCAGCGGCCACTGAAACCGGTCGGCCCGCTCTGGGGACTTCCGGGCCGACAGCATGCGGGAGCGGACCTTGGCCAGCGTCCGCTGCAGCGCCTGGCGGTCCTCCACGCGATCCGCCCGAGCATAGGCGCCGCCCGTGATCCTGGTGACGGTCCGGAGGTCGTTCTCCTCCAGCCGAGACAGCGCGATCCGCCCGATGTGGTCGCGATGGAATTTCTCGGGCGCTTCCGAGCTGTCGGCCGGCACCGGCCCGCCGCCGGTGGTACCGACGCCGAGGGCGAAGACCGGAATTCCCTCGCCCCGGAGGGTCGCGGTCGCGGCCTCGAGGTCACCCTCGCCGGTTTCGCCGTCGCTCACCAGCAGGACCGCGCGATGGCCGCGGTCGCCCTCGTGCTCGAACACCTTGCCGGCGGTGGCGAGCGCCGTGCCGATGTCGGTGGCCGGATCGCCCAGGTCGTCGGGACTCGCGGCATCGAGGAAGAGCTTGAGCGCGGCGTGGTCCGAGGTCAGCGGCAACTGAAGAAAGGCACTGCCGCCGAACACGATCAGGCCCACCCGGTCGCCCGGCGCCACCGACACGGTCTCCCAGACCGCCGCCTTGGCCGCCGCCAGCCGGTTCGGGGGAACGTCCGTCACTGTCATCGAGCGCGACAGATCGAGCACCAGCAGCACGTCCCGTCCCGTCCGCGCCAGCTCGGCCTGGCGCTCGCCAGCCTCGGGCCGGGCCAGGGCGAGGAGACCCAGGCCCACCGCGGCCAGCTGGAGCGAGGCGCGCCGGCGGCCGAGCGCCGCATCGGTGAGCCGCGAGCCCACCGCCAGCACCGCCGGCTCGCCGAAGCTCCGGAGCTCCTCCTCGCGGCGCCTGAGACCACCGAACACCAGCCACGCGCCGAGGGGTACGACGGCCAGCGCCAGCAGGAGCATCCACGGCCAGGCGAAGCTCACGGCAGGCTCCGGAGTCGGGTGGCGCCCAGCAGTACCCCGGCCGCGAGCAGCACCAGGCCGGGCGCGAGCAGGTAACCGTACAGCTCCCGCCAGTCGCGGGTCTCGCTGATCTTGACCTCCTGCCGCTCGATCGGATCGATCGCCTCGAGGATCTGCCGCAGGGCCTCCGGATCGGTGGCGCGGAAGTACTTGCCACCGCTCCGCTCGCTGATCCGCCGCAGGATCGCCTCGTCGCCCGTGGTGAGGCGGTCAGGTGCGCGGCCACCCCAGCGCCAGATGAACTGCTTGTCGGGCCCGGTGGTGTCCGCCGCGCTCACGCCAATGGTATGGATCCGGACCCCGATCGCCCGGGCCGCTTCGGCTGCCACCAGCGGCGAGGGCTTGCCGGTGTTGTTGGCGCCGTCGGTGATGAGCACGACGACACTGGCCTTGGCGGGGAGATCCTTGAGCTGGGTGAGGCACATCGTCAGCGCGGTGCCGATCGCGGTCCCGTCGGGCAGCATCCCGATGTCGATCCGGCCGAGCATCCGCTGGAGCAGGTCGGTGTCGGGCGTGAGCGGCGCCTGGAGGAAGGCCCGGCCGGCGAAGATCACCAGGCCGAGCAGGTCGCCGCCCCGGTCCCGGGTGAAGTCGGCCAGCACCTGGCGGGCCACCATCAGCCGGTTGCCCGGCTTGAAGTCGCCGGCCTTCATGCTGCTGGAGATGTCGAGCGCGATCATGATGTTGCGTGCCTTGCTCCGGATCTGTTGCACCTCGTGCGGCACCTGCGGCCGGGCCAGCGCCAGGATGAGGAGGGCCAGGCCGGCCAGCCGGAGCGCCTCGGGCAGCCAGGGCCACCGGCTCCGCCGGGAGACCGGCGCCCCCGCCAGAAACGTCAGGCCCGGAAAGCCGATCCGCTCCTCGGGCGCCCGGCGCCGCTCCGACCATCGATTCCAGGCGATGCCGAGCGGCACCAGCAGCAACAGCAGGTAGCCGGGATCAGCGAACCGCATCGGCCTCGTCTCCGTCGGAGATTCCGGCCGCCGCCATCGCCGGCGCCGGCGCGGGGGCGTCCGCCAGCGCGCCGTGCCAGTCCGCCACCAGCTCGCGCGCGGCCCCAAGGAAGCCCGACGCCTCCTCGGCCCCCGGCCGGCGCCCGGCGAACTTCACCATGTCGGCCTGGCCGAAGACGGCGTCGTAGCGGGTCCCCAGCTTCCCGCGGCTCAGCGCCGGCGGCAGCGCCCAGCGGACCTCGGTCGTGGTCCGCTCGCGCGCCGGGAGGCCGGCCGAGGCCTCGAGGCAATCGCGGAGCGCGTCGGTCACGGCGGCGTACTGCCGGCTCACGTCGCCGGCCCCGTTCCAGCCGGCCCGTTCGATCTCGGCCAGCCGGTCGAGGGCGAGCGCGAACGGGTCGAGCGCCGCGGCGGGAGGCGGCTCCGGGCCGACGGCGGAGGCCGGCGCGACCGGCAAGGGCCGGTCCCGGCGGTGGCGGGCCCACCAGATCGCCCCGGCCGCGGCGGCGAGCAGCGCGGCCACCAGCCGGGGGTCGGGGCCCGGCGGGTCGGCCGGCTCGCGAATGTCACGCAGGGTCGAGCCGCCGCCTTCCGTGAGCACGGCGGCGATCTCGATCGGCACCGGCTCGCTCCGCATCGTCCCGTGCAGGATCACCGCCCCGCGGCGGAAGTCGATCGCGAAGGCGGGAATCAGCTGCGGGCCGGGCCGGTAGAATGCCATCCGGGCGTGGGCTTCGAGCAGCCGGTCGCTCACCCGGCGCATCGAGTCCACGGCCAGCAGCCGGACTCCGTCGCCGAGCGCGGCCAGCGGATGCGGGACCTGTTCCAGCAGCGCGTCGCCCTCGTACTGGCGGAGGACGAGGCGGAGCGAGACCGGATCGCCCACGGTGAGGCGGCCGGTGTCGGGCCGGACCTCGAGCGTCTGCGCGGCGGCCGCCGCGGGCACGAGCAGGAGCTGAGTCAGGAGGGCCGCCCGGCCCCACAGCGACACGGTGCCCGGTGGTCGCCGCGCCATCACCGGGTCCTCGCCATCGTCGCCGCGCCGCTTTCCGTCGCCGCCCATTGCGCCAGCAGCGCGCGGGCCCGCGCCAGGAACGCCTCCGCCTCGACGGCCTCGGGCCGTCGATGCGCGAACTTGACCAGGTCCGCGGCCGGGAATACCCCCTCGAAGCCGCGCTGCCCGGATCCGACCAACAACGCCGGCGGCAGGGCCCAGCGCAGCTCCGAGGTGGTCCGTTCCCGTGCGGGGATGCCCTGCGCCTCGAGGTAGTCACGCAGCACGTCGGTCACCTCGGCGTAGTGACGGGTCACGTCCCGCTCTCCCCACCGGGCGCGCTCGATCGCGGCCAGGCGGTCCAGTGCCCGGTCGTAGGGGTGAATGGGCGCGAGAGCGGCGTCCGGCTCCGTCGGCGCGGGAGCGGCATCCAACGGGGCATACGGACGCCTGGCCTGCCAGGTCAGCCAGCCGGCCACCGCCAGGGCCACCAGCCCCAGCGCCAGTTCCAGCGGGTTGCGTCCCGTGCCGGGCACCGGCTCCTTGATGTCCCGCAGCGTCGCCGAGGAGCCCGCGCTCAGGATCGGGACCACCTCGACGCTGGCGGTGTCGCTCGACAGGGTTCCCCGCGAGAGTCCCTTCACCGAGCGCATGAACGGCAACTCAAAGATCGGCACCTGCTGCCGTCCCGGACGGTAAAAGGCGATCCGCGCCTTGCCGACGAAGAGCCGGTCCGGTTGCCGCTGCAGCTTCTCGACCTCGAAGATCCGGATCCAGTCGGGCTGGGTCAGGGCCGCCTTGGGCACAGTGTCGAACAGCAGGTCGCGCTCGTCGAGGCGGACCCGGAATCCGATGGTGACGGTGTCGCCGACGGTGACCCGCTGGCTGTCGGGCGTCACCGTCCAGTCCTGGCCATGGAGCTGAGCGGCGAGCGGCCGCGCTCCCACCAACGCGCCCAGCGCCAGGGGGATGATGGCCAGCGCGCGCCCGCCGCGGGCTATCGCCACAACATCCGCTCCCGGCGGCGGAAGAAGCTCAGCAGCGGCTCGGCGTAGGGCTGCCCCGTCTCCAGCCGGAGCAGGTCCGCGCCCCGCTCCCGGAGGGTGCGGTCGAGCCCCCGGTCGAACTCCGCGGTCCGCCGGACGAAGTGGGCCCGGAGCGCGGGATCCCCGGTATCCACCCGCCGCCAGGCCTCGGTTTCGGGATCCCACAGGGTCACGAGGCCGGCGGCCGGCAGCTCGCGCTCCCGCGGATCCACCAGCTGCAGCCCCACCACGTCGTGGCGCCGCGCCAGCCGGCCCAGCACGGCCTCGTAGCCGGTGGTCATGAAGTCGGAGAGCACGAAGATGATCGCCCGGCGGCGGAGACTCGGCTCCAGCTCCGCCAGCGCCGCGGCGAGATCGGTCCCGCTCCCGGCGGGGGCGAAGGCGAGCAGGTCGCTGATGAGGCGGAAGACGTGGCGCCGCCCCTTGGCGGGCTCCAGATGGTACTCCACCCGGTCGGTGAAGAAGACGGCGCCGATCCGATCGTTGTTCCGCGCCGCCGCCAGCGCCAGCACGGCCGTGACCTCGGCGCCGAGCTGCGCTTTGGTGCGAAGCCGGCTGCCGAACCCGCCGGAGGCGCTCAGGTCCACCACGAAAAGCACCGACAGCTCCCGTTCCTCGAGGTAGCGCTTGACGTAGGCGGCGCCGAGCCGAGCGGTGACGTTCCAGTCGATGGTGCGGATGTCGTCGCCGGGCTGGTA
>JBBRGH010000194.1:0-6362 GCA_038240915.1 Gemmatimonadales bacterium
TCGAGCGCCGTGCTCGGCCTGCTGGTGGCGGCGCGGCTCCGGTCGGTGGAGAACTTCGCCGGGGTGATCAACGTGGTGCTGTTCCCCCTGCTGTTCGTGAGCGGGGCGCTCTACCCGACGGCGGGGATGCCGCCGGCCCTCCGTCTCCTGGCCGCGCTCAATCCGGTCACCTACCAGGTGGACCTGATGCGCCACGCCTTCGGCCAGGCGGCCGAGTTCGCCGTGGGGCGCGACCTGCTGGTGCTGGTGGCGGTGACGGCGGCGGCCTTCGCGCTCACCGCGCTGGTCTTCGATCCGGAACAGCGGTTCGTGGGGCGTGGCCGGAGGGGGCAGGCGGAGGGCTGAACTCCGGGCGACTCAGCGACAGCCCGGGGCCAGCTCGCGGATCAGCTCCATGTGCTGCACCAGGCGGGACCGGACCGCCTGGCGGATCCGGCCGGCCGGGGGCACGGTGGTCTCCACGACGATGTCGCGAACGAACCGGACAAGCCCCGCGGCCGGATCCCAGGCCAGCACGCCCTGGTCGGCGGTCGTCTGGCGAATGGCGACCGGCACGGTGTCTCCGCGCGGGACCGTCCGGCTCTCCTCGCGGCGGGAATCGACGGCCTAGCGGCGGAGCGGCCCGCCCGCGCCGGCGGTGTCGGCCAGGCGGCGGATCACCGTGGACGGGCCGCGCCAGGTCTGGCCGGGCGCGAGCGCCACCGGGGCGAGCGGCGGCAGGAGATCGTCGAGCGCGGCCCCGAGGTCGGCCACCTCGGCCACTTCATCGGGCACGAAGGGACGGGCCTGCGCGGTGTACCCTCCGTCGGGGCCGAGCAGGCCCCGGTAGCGTCCGCCGAGCAGGCCGTCGGTGTCGGGCCGGAGCTCGCCCGCCGGCGATCCCCGGGCGAGCGCGAGCGAATCGTACCAGGCGTCGAACGCGACGCCGCCGAGGGTATCGCGCGCGCGGATCATCCACCGCCCGTCGCGTGAGGCGCGCGCGCCACCGCGCCTCCGGTGGCCGTTTCGATGTCGCTGCGGGAGGATTCGGTCCAGCGGGTGCAGTCCAACTGGCTCGCGCGATACACGGGGCGGGCAGGCGGGTGCGGTACGCCCTGCGCCGCCGCGGAGGCAACGAGACCGGCCGGCCCCACGAGGAGCCCCAGGGCCGCCAGCGCCGCGAGCACGCCCGGGCGGCGCAGGCCCTAGGCCTCGGCCATGAACGGATAGCGGTAGTCGGTGGGCGGCACGAGCGTCTCCTTGATGCTCCGGGGCGAGACCCAGCGCAGCAGGTTGAGAATCGACCCCGCCTTGTCGTTGGTGCCGCTGGCCCGGGCGCCCCCGAACGGCTGCTGACCCACCACCGCGCCGGTCGGCTTGTCGTTGACGTAGAAGTTGCCCGCCGCCTGCCGGAGCGTGCGATCGGCCTCGAGCAGGGCGGCGCGGTCGCGGGAGAACACGGCACCGGTGAGGGCGTAAGGGCTGGTCCGGTCTACCAGCGCCAGCGTCTCGCTCCACTTGGTCGACGGATAGACGTGGACGCTCAGCACCGGGCCGAAGATCTCTTCGCACATCGTGCGGTAGCCGGGGTCGTCGGCCTGGAGCAACGTGGGCTGCACGAAATAGCCGACGCTGTCATCGCTGCCGCCGCCGGCCACGATCCGCACCCCTGCGGCACTCCGGGCCCCCTCGATGTAGTCCCGGATGCGGGTGAAGGCGCGCCGGTCGATCACCGCACCCATGAAGTTGCGGAAGTCGGCCACGTCGCCCACCCCGATCTGCTGCATCATTCCCACCACCCGATCCCGCACCTCGGGCCAGAGCGTGTCGGGCACGTAGGCACGTGAGGCCGCGCTGCACTTCTGCCCCTGGTACTCGAACGCCCCGCGCACCAGTCCGACCGCCAGGGCTTCGGGATCGGCGCTCGCATGCGCCACCACGAAGTCCTTGCCGCCGGTCTCGCCCACGATTCGGGGGTAGGTGCGGTAGCGCTCGAGGTTGTCGCCGATGTTCTTCCAGAGAGTGCGGAAGACGGTGGTGGAGCCGGTGAAGTGGATGCCGGCGAAATCCGGACTCGCCAGCAGTCGGCGGCTCACCTCGATCGGATCGCCAGGCACGAAATTGATCACGCCCGGCGGCAGGCCCGCGTCCTCGAGCAGCCGGTAGATGTGCCAGTTGCTGAGCGCCGCGGTGTGCGCGGGCTTCCACACCACCGTGTTGCCCATCAATGCCGGCGCCGTCGGCAGATTGCCGCCGATAGCGGTGAAGTTGAAGGGCGTGATGGCGTAGACGAAGCCTTCCAGCGGCCGGTGGTCCATCCGGTTCCAGGCGCCCGGGGCGGACTCGGGCTGCTCCCGGTAGATCCGCTCGGCGAAGTGGACATTGAACCGGAGGAAGTCGATCAGCTCGCAGGCGCTGTCGATCTCGGCCTGGTACGCTGTCTTGCTCTGGCCCAGCATGGTGGCCGCGTTGAGCCGCTGACGCGCGGTGGTGGCGAGCAGATCGGCCGCTCTCAGGAAGACCGCGGCCCGGTCCTCGAACCGCCAGTGGGCCCAGTCGCGCTGAGCCTCGACGGCCGACCGCACCGCCGCGTCGATGGTGGCACCGTCCGCCTGATGGAGTGTGGCCAGGACCCGGCCGTGGCAGTGGGGGCTGACGACGTCCTGCGGGTCCCCGGTGCGGATCTGCTTCCCGCCGACGACGACCGGGATGTCGGGCCGCTCGCCGCCCACGATGGTGAGCGCGTCCTTGAGCACCGCCCGTTCGGCGCTCCCGGGAGCGTAGCTGAGGACCGGCTCGTTGTGGGGGTGGGGGATATTCGCGAAACCGCTCATCGGGGCGTCCAGGCTCGGGGTAGCCGGAAAATAACCGGATCGAACCCCGAATTCGGGGCCAGCGGAGGCGGGCCCGGTAGTGTCCAGGACACTACCGGCTGGCAGCCTGACTCAGAACTGACTCGACCACCCCAGTCCGGCGCCCCTCGGCCCCACCAGGAACGAGGGCGCCTTGATCCCGAAGATCTGCCACCGGCCCGACGCCAGCTTGGCGGAGGTGATGCCGACCAGTGCGCCGGCGGCAACGTCGGTCAACCAATGGCGGTTGTCGTTCACCCGGGACCAGGCGACGGCCGTGGCCACGCCGTAGAGCCCCACCGTGGCCCAGGGCCGGTGAATGTCGTCGGCCAGGGAGGTGGCCAGCGCGAAGGAGAGGGCGGAGTGGCCGGAGGGCATCGCCACCTGGCCGGAGAACGGGGTATAGCCGTCGGCATCGAGACTCTGTTCCGGCCGGGGGCGCCCCAGCGCGAACTTGCCGGCCTGTACCGCCGCGCCGGCCAGGACGAGCGAGGCCGCGAGGCGGGCGCCCGTCCGGGTGATCTCGGGGCGGCCCGTGGCCAGGCCGGCGGCGAGCAGGCCGAGGGTGACGGTGCCGTAGACTTCGGGCTGGCCGAAGTGGCGGACCACGCCGGCCACGTTGTCGGCACCGGCGCCGCTGTTGTGCTGCGCGTAGCGCTGCACCGGGTGATCGACCAGCATCAGCGCCGACAGCCCGCCCACGGCGACGGCGCCGTGCCACCAGCGGATGACGTGGGGCGGCGCCGGTTCCGCCGGGCGGACGTTGGGAACCGTGTCCACCGACTGGCCGGCGAGCGCGGCCGGTGTGGCCGCCGAGAGCAGTCCGAGCCACAGCGAGAGAGTGCGAACCATGCCCGGACCTCCGCGTCGCTCCCCAGGCGTGGCACGCCGCCCCGGGAAGTAGTTACCTTCGGTCGTACTTCGTTCGAGATCTCAGCTCAGGGGAGCAGATGAATCGACGCCTCGGGACCTGTCTCGCGCTGCTCGCGCTCGTCTCCTGCCGCAGCTACCAGTACGAATCGCACATGTCCGACCAGGACGGCTTGGTGCCGCCGGATCAGTTCGCGCGCTACGGCAGGGAGCAAGCCGAGGCGGTGGCGATCGGCCGGGAATTCGGCAGAGCCGAGCATGGTCAGACGCCCGAGGACCTGGCCACGCAGGCCGACAGCGCGATGGCCTACGCCAAGAGTCTGCCCGACGTGGCGACGGTGGGGGCCGACCCGCAGAGTCACCGGCTCACCGTCAGCTTCAAGAGCGGCTGGCGCACCGGAATCCCGCCCATCAAGGACGGCAAGTCCGGACCGGAGACGGCCGGACTCACCGCCCCGGCGGCTCCCGCGGCCAAGTAGCGCCGCCCGAGGCTCCACACCCGCAATATATCGGAGCGTCCCCCCTGGCGATGGAACCCGGATGCTGCCAGGTGACCACCACCCTCCCCGACGCGGACCTTGCGCGCCGGGTGGGCGCGTCGCTCGTGTCGGAGCGGTGGGCCGCCTGCGCCCAGGTGGTCGGTCCGATCGACAGCACCTACCGCTGGCAGGGGCGGATCGAGTCCGCGCGCGAGTGGTACTGCCATCTGAAGACCACACTCGCCCGCGTCCCCGGCCTCCAGGCGCGGCTCCGGGAGCTGCATCCCTACGACACGCCCGAGATCGTCACCGTTCCGTTCGTGGACGCCGATCCCGCCTATCTCCGCTGGATCGCCGACGCCGTCGCCGGCGACGGATGACGCCGGGCCGGGCTACCGGACGAACACCCGAGCCGGATGGGATACGGCGCCGCCCGCGGTTCGGAGCGCCGCGTCCACCGAGTCCTGATCCCACATCACCAGCGTCACCCGAAAGGCCGACGCGCCGAACGTCGCCAGGTCCTGTCGCGACAGCTTCCGTTCCTTGATCGGCAGGTTCTGAATGTCCGCCCGATAGGGATGGGTGTGCCAGGTGCCCACCAGGCCGGGGACCGTGTCACAACTGCCGGTCACCGCCAGCTGCAGCTGCTTCATGTCGCGGGCGGGCACCCAGGCATCGATCCGGACGACGTCGCCACGGACCCGGCCCTGGAGACAGCCCAGATACTCGCGCTGGGTGGGCCGGATGGTGCCGAGCATCCGTTCCATGGTGTTGAGATCGGCCAGCTCGTTCCAGTGCTCGTTGCCGCGCTCGAAGGCGGCGTTCATCGCGTCGCGGGCGGCGACCGAGAGAATCACCACCGGGCCGCGCTCGTCGGCCGGGGTCCGGTCGCACGCGGCGGCCCCCATGACCAGCAGCGCCAAGCCGGCCAGCCCGCACGGGCGGACGGATGTCCCCATGATTACACGACTCCCGAAGAGCGATGACCGGAGTCTAGCGGAGGTGGCCCAGGGCGGCGAGCCGGGCGCGCACCGCGAGGGACAGTTGGGCCGGAGCCGGCGCGTGGGCGCGGAGCGCGCGCACCAGGATCAAGAGGAACGCACGGTCACATCGGCAGTGGGACGGGCAGGTGGCGCATTCGCCCAGGTGATGCTGGACGGCGGCGGCCTCTTTCGCCGCAAGCTCGCCGTCCAGATATTCCCACAGTCGCTCGATGACCTCTCGACATTCCATTCGCGTGTCCTCCCGAGGGCAGCGGCCGTCCGGCCGGGGGTACGCCCTGGTGAACAGCGCCCTTCCGCCGGAGGTTCCTCGGGCATGAACCCGCGTTCCCGAACCATCGCCCTGCTGGTCGTGCTCGGCTTCGTCGCCTTTCTCCTCTGGAGCACCCTGTCGAGCCAGCGGGTCGAGTGCGCCGTGGCGGTGGAGTTCCAGGGCCAGCCGGGGTCGGCCACTGCCTCGGGGGCCTCCGAGGAAGACGCCGCCCGTGAAGCCCAGACGGCCGCCTGCGGTCCGATTACCGGGTCCATGAATGACCGGATCGCCTGTTCCAGGACCCGGCCGGTGAGCCGCACCTGTCGCACGCTGTGAGCCTCGCACGGCTGCGGTTTCCCCACCCGCTCATCCTGCTGGTGCTCTGCGTCCTTCTCGGTGCCGTCCTCCCCGGGGTGCCGCCCGCCGGCGAGTACGACCGCCGGCAGGACCCGGTGGCCCAGCGGGAGGTCGTGGTGGCGGGCACGTATCACGCCGTGCCCGCCAGCCCGGTGGGACCGTTCGAGGCCCTGGTCGCGATCCCCCGGGGCATGGCCGACGCGGCGTCCATCATCTTCTACGTGTTCCTGGTCGGCGGCGCCTTCGCGGTGGTCGAGCGCACCGGCGCCCTGGGACAACTGGTGGACCGTCTGGCCCACCGCCTGGCCGATCGGGGCCTCGGGGTCATTCCGATCGTCGGGTTCGCCTTCGCGTGGGGCGGCATCCTGATCCAGATGCAGGAGGAGTTGATCGCGTTCGTCCCCGTCCTGCTGCTGCTGGTGCGACGACTCGGCTTCAACGCCGTGGTGGCGGTGGCGATCAGCCTGGGCGCGGCGGCGGTCGGCGCGTCCTTCAGTCCGATCAATCCGTTTCAGGTTGGCATCGCCCAGAAGGTGGCCGGGCTCGCGCTGCTGAGCGGATGGAAGTTGCG
>JBBRGH010000195.1:0-6322 GCA_038240915.1 Gemmatimonadales bacterium
GCTCGTCGACCTCATCGGCGAGGGGAACCTCGGCCTGATGACGGCCGCCCGGAAGTTCGATCCCGATCGCGGCGTCAAGTTCATCTCCTACGCCGTCTGGTGGATTCGCCAGGCGGTGCAGGCCGCCATCGCGCGTCACGGCCGTCCGGTCCGGGTGCCGCTCAACCGCACCGCCGACCTCCGCCGCCTGGGCCGCACCACCACGCTGCTGAAGGACAAGCTGGGCCGCATGCCGACCACCGAAGAGCTGGCCCGCGCCACCGGACTCACGGTCGAAGCCGTGCGCTCGCTCAGCGCGCTCAACTCCGAGGCGGTCCGTCTCGACCACCCGACCCGCGATGGCGAGGGCAACGAGCGGATCGAGCGCTTCACCAGCGGCGAGCAGGAAAGCACCGACATGAGCACCATGGCCAACAGCCAGACCCGCGACATCGAGGCCGCGCTCGCCGCGCTGCCGCCGCGGGACGCCAAGGTGCTCCGGCTCTATTTCGGCCTCGACGACGGCAACAGCCGCACGCTCGAGGAGATCGGCCGGATGATGGGGGTCACCCGCGAGCGGATCCGTCAGCTCCGGGACCGCGCCCTGCTCCGCCTCCGCGAAGGCGAGACCGGCGACCGGTTGCGGGATCTCGTGGCCTGAAGTCCTGCAGTTCACATCGCACACCACAACCCCCCCCGAGCCATGGTTCGGGGGGCGTTGTGGTGTCGGCTAGGCGTCCACGCCCTGCTTGAGAAACTGCCGCAGCACCCGCTGCAGGATCCCACCGTGGCGGTAGTAGTCCAGCTCGACCGCCGAGTTGAGCCTGACTACCGCCGGGAACACCGTTTCCTTGCCCGACTCGTCCCGCGCCGTGACGGTCACGGTCCCACCCGGCGCGAGTCCGCTCGCGATGCCGCTGATGCTGAGGGTTTCGGTGCCGGTGAGGCCCAGGGACTTCCGGTCGCTGCCCGGCTGGTAGGCCAGCGGCAGGACGCCCATGCCCACCAGGTTGCTCCGGTGAATCCGCTCGTAGCTCTCGGCGATGACCGCCTTGACGCCCAACAGGGCAGGGCCCTTGGCGGCCCAGTCGCGACTCGAGCCGGTGCCGTACTCCTTGCCGGTCAGGATGACCAGCGGCGTCCCGGCCTGCTGGTAGCGCATCGCGGCGTCATAGATCGAGACCACCTCCCCGGTGGGGAAGTGCAGGGTCCAGTTCCCCTCCTTGGCCGGCACCAGCGCGTTGGCGATGCGGACGTTGCCGAAGGTGCCTCGCATCATCGCCTCGTGGTTGCCACGGCGGGACCCGAAGGTGTTCCAGTCCGCCTGCTCCACCCCGTGCTCGCGCAGGTACCGGGCGGCGGGGCCGTTCTTGGGGATGGAGCCTGCCGGCGAGATGTGGTCGGTCGTGACCGAGTCGCCCAGGACGGCCAGCACCCGGGCGTCGGTGATATCCCGCAGGGGGCCCGGTTCGGCCGGCAAGTCGGTGAAGAACGGCGGCTCCTGCACGTAGGTGGACTTCGGATCCCAGGCGTACCGGCTGCCGTCGGGCACCTTGAGCGCCTGCCAGGTCTCGTCCCCCTCGAACACCGAGCCGTAGCGGCGCTCGAACAGCTCGGGCTTGAGCGCGCTGGCCATGGCGTCCCGCAGCTCCTCGGGCGAGGGCCAGAGATCCTTGAGATACACCGGCCGGCCGTTCGAGCCGGTGCCGAGGGGCTCCCGGCTGAGGTCGATGTCCACCCGGCCGGCCAGGGCAAACGCCACCACCAGCATCGGCGAGGCGAGGTAGTTCGCCCGCACCTGGGGATGGACCCGGGCCTCGAAATTCCGGTTGCCGCTCAGCACCGCGGCCGTGACCAGCGAGTGCTCGTCGATCAGGCCGGCGATCACGTCCGGCAACGGTCCGCTGTTGCCGATGCAGGTAGTGCAGCCGTATCCCACGGTGTTGAAGCGGAGCCGCTCGAGGTAGGGCAGCAGGCCCGAGCCCTCGAGGTAGTCGGTCACCACGCGGGAGCCCGGGGCCAGGCTGGTCTTGACCCATGGCCGGGTGGTGAGCCCGCGCTCCACGGCCTTTTTGGCCACCAGACCGGCGCCGATCATGCCCGACGGGTTCGAGGTGTTGGTGCAGCTGGTGATGGCGGCGATGACGACGGCTCCGTCGTGGAGCGTGATGTCCGAGCCGTCCAGCTTGCCGCTCACCACCGGCGGCGCGTCGGGATCGGCGGCGGCCACCGCGGAGACGTGGTCGGCCGCGCCGGAGTCGCCGATGGTGACGTTGCCGCCGCCCTCGCCCATCCACCGCGAGTACGCGCTCTGGGCCAGGTCCTTCCGGGCCGCCGGCACGTTGGCGCTCATCAGGCTGGGCAGATTCACGATGAAGTTGCGCTTGAGCTCGGTCAGCGGCACCAGGTCCTGCGGCCGCTTGGGCCCGGCCAGGCTGGGCAGCACCGTCCCCATGTCGAGTTCGAGGGTCGAGGAATAGACCGGGTCCGGCGAGGCGTCCGTCCGGAACAGGCCCTGTTCCTTGGCGTAGCGTTCCACCCGCTCGCACACCGTGGCCCCGCGACCGGTCCGCTGGAGGTAGCGCACGGTCTCGACGTCGATCGGGAAGAAGCCCATGGTGGCGCCGTATTCGGGCGCCATGTTGGCGATGGTGGCCCGGTCCGCCAGGCCCAGGGCGCTGAGCCCCGGCCCGTAGAACTCGACGAACTTGTCCACCACGCCCTTCTTCCGGAGTATCTGGGTCACAGTCAGCACCAGGTCCGTCGCCGTGGTGCCAAGCGGCAGCTGGCCCACCAGCTTCATCCCGATGACCTCGGGGATGAGCATGAAGTACGGCTGCCCCAGCATCACCGCCTCGGCCTCGATGCCGCCGACGCCCCAGCCCACCACCCCGAGCCCGTTGATCATGGTGGTATGGGAATCGGTGCCCACCAGCGTGTCGGGGTAGGCGGTGAGCTCGCCGAACTGGGGCCGGAGCTGCACCACCGGCGCCAGGTACTCGAGGTTCACCTGGTGGACGATGCCGGTGCCGGGGGGAACCACCCGGAAATTGTCGAACGCCCGCTGGGCGAACTTCAGGAGCTGATACCGCTCCAGGTTGCGCTCGAACTCCAGCTCGACGTTGAGCTTGAGCGACTGCTCCGAGCCGTAGGAATCCACCTGAACCGAGTGGTCGATGACCAGGTCGCAGGGCACCACCGGGTTGATCCGGTTGGGGTCGCCTTTCATCCGGCCCATGGCGTCGCGCATCGCGGCTAGGTCCACCACGCAGGGCACGCCCGTGAAGTCCTGCAGCACCACCCGCGCCGGCATGAACGGCACCTCGCCCCTGGGACCCGACGGGTTCCAGGCGGCCAGCTCCCGCACGTGCGCGTCGGTGACGAAGCCGCGGCCGGCGTGCCGCAGCGCGTTCTCGAGCAGGACCCTGATCGAGAAGGGCATCCGGTCGAGGTCGGCCAGGCCTTGGCGGGCCAGCTCGGGCAGCCGGTACACGACCGCGGTCTCGCTGCCGAGTCGGAGGGACGCGCGGGCGCCGAAGGGATTGGTGGAGTCGGTCGGCATGGGTCGTCGAGGTTGAAGTCCTGGGCAATATACTATCCATTCACGTCCCCTTGCCCGGAGCCCCCTATGCCTACGCCGGTCCCCTATGCCATCACCCGACAGGACGACGGCCTGCTGATCGAGTGGGATCGGGAGGGGCACCGAGCCCTCTACGCCGCCCGCGCGCTCCGGCTGGCCTGCGGCTGTGCCGCCTGTGTCGAGGAGATGTCGGGGCGCCCCCTGCTCGATCCGGCCCGGATACCCATGGACATCCGGCCCTCGTCGGTGGTGCTGGTGGGCGGCTACGGCCTCCGGGTCAACTGGAGCGACGGCCACGGCACCGGCATCTACACCTTCGAGCGCCTGCTCGCCACCTGTCCCTGTCCCCGCTGCCGCGGGACGTGACCCCGGACACATCCCCGCGCCCCGCGCGGGCCCACTCTGATAGGCTGACGGGCAGCTCACCACCCAGTGCGGGGGCCTCATGAACGTGAACGACCACTCGACCGTGCGCGAAGGCGCCGTCACCGGCGTGCTGGGCGCGCTGATCGTCGCGGCCTGGTATTTCCTGGTGGACTCCGCGGGAGGACAGCCCTTCCACACCCCCAACGTGCTGGGCAAGATCCTTTTCCGGGGCCAACTCACGCCCGCCGTCCAGCAAATCGTCCCCCACGTCGTGCTGGGCTATACGGTCGTCCACCTGCTCCTTTTCATCCTGGCCGGCATGGGCCTGACCCTGCTCACCCACCTGGCCAGCCGGAACATCGCCCTCCGGATGGGGGTCTGGCTCGGCTTGGTGGTGGCCTTCGGCCTGTTCGCGGGCCTGACCTACATGCTGGGCACCGCCACCGGCGACCGCCTGTCGCCTTGGTCGGTCGTGAGCGGGAGCCTGCTCGGCGTCCTCGGCATGGCTGGCTACCTCTGGCGCCGCCACCCCAGGCTGGGCCGCTCATTCCAGGAGGCGCCGCTGGGCGCAGAGGAGAAGGCGCCGCCGCACCCGCCGGCCGCCCCGCGAGCGGCCTCGGGGGACTAGGGGACTTTCGGACCGTCGGCGCCTTGCGCCGGGCGGTCCCGCGGCCCACTGTGAAGGGTCGTCGCGGAGTCGACCCGCGGACGCTCCTTCCTCATTTCGGCCGGAGGACCTCATGCCGGAATACCGTCACTCGATCGTCGGCGAAGGTACCGACGTGGGCCTGATCGGCGGCTTGGTCGTGGCCGCCTGGTTCCTGGTGATTGATACCCTCGCCGGCCACCCGTTCCAGACGCCGAGCCTGCTGGGGCAGGTGGTCCTCTTCGGCGACCGCACACCCGACGCGTCGCAGCTCGCCTTCGGGGCCGTCCTGTTCTACACCGCCTTCCACTTCATCGTCTTCTCGCTCGTGGGCATCGGCCTGGTGGCCCTGGTGCACTGGGGCACCGACAACCCCGTCGTGCGCTACGCTATGCTCCCGGTGTTTCTGGTGTTCGAGATCCTCTTCTACGGAGCGCTGGTCATCCTGTCCGAGCGGACCCGCGAGCTGTTCCCGTTCTGGGCCGTGATCACGGCCAACACCCTCGCCGCCGTCTGCATGGGCGCCTATCTCTGGCGCCGACACCCGGCATTCCGCGAGTCCATCCACGACACCCCGCTCGGCGCCGCGCCGTTGCACTGAGGTCCCGGAGGGCGGAGGGCGGCCGTCGGCCGCCCCGTCCGTCCGCCGGCCGGCCCGGTTTCCGCTTTCCCTCCGCATAGGTATAGCTTCCTCGCTCACCATCTTCGGCTGGGATTCGTGCGCCTGCCCCTCCGCTCCGTCGGGCTCGTTCTGCTGGGCACCTGTGTCGCCGCGCCGGTCCGGGCGCAGCTGGAGCCGCCCTCCACCGGCGGCATCGTCGCGCTCGACCGCGAGCTCCGGATGCTCGGTGGCGAGAAGCGGGTCCTCATGATCGGGGCCCATCCCGACGACGAGGACACCGAGCTCCTCACCCTGCTGGTCCGGGGCCTGGGCGCCGAGGCGGCGTATCTATCGCTCAACCGCGGGGAAGGGGGGCAGAACCTGATCGGTCCGGAGCTCGGGCCCGGTCTCGGGCTGCTACGCACCGAGGAGCTGCTGGCGGCTCGCCGGCTCGACGGGGCCCACCAGTACTTCACCCGCGCCTACGACTTCGGCTACTCCAAGACCCTCGAGGAGACCTGGACGCACTGGCCCCGGGACAGCGTCCTCAAGGACGTCGTCCGCATCGTCCGCCGGTTCCGGCCCCAGGCCCTTGTCTCCGTGTTCAGCGGGACCCCGCGCGACGGTCATGGCCAGCATCAGGCGGCCGGCTGGGCGGCACGCGAGGCCTTCCAGGCGGCCGGGGACCCGCGCCGGTTCCCCGAGCTGGCCCGCGAGGAAGGCCTCAAGCCGTGGACTCCGCAGAAGCTCTATCGGGGAACCTGGAACGACACGGCCGCGACGACCCTCACCCTCCAGGGTGGCGACCTCGACAGGGCCGCGGGGCTCTCCTACCATCAGATCGCGATGGCCGGGCGCAGCCTGCACCGCTCGCAGGACATGGGGCGGATCCAGGGCCTCGGCCCATCGCCGGTGCGTCTGGCCCTGGTCGAGGACCGCACCGGACGGGGCGCCGCCGGGCTGTTCGCCGGGATCGACACCGCCGCCACCGGGGCTCCGAAGCCGGGGGCCCCCGTCTCCCTAGCCGACTTGCTGGCCCTTCGCGCACGCTGGACGGCGGCGGCGGTGTCGGCCGACCGTCTGGCGCACCTCGACCGCGCCATCGTCGCCGCGTCAGGCGTGGTGTGCGACGCCCGGAGCGACGACGATC
>JBBRGH010000196.1:0-6304 GCA_038240915.1 Gemmatimonadales bacterium
TCTCTGGGATCCGGACCGGGGAGGCGCGTCCCGCTCAACGTGTTGGATCGATGGTGGGCGGTAGAGGACTTGAACCTCTGACCTCATGCATGTCAAGCATGCGCTCTAACCAACTGAGCTAACCGCCCACGTTTCGTGCTCTCGAAGGCCGCATGCCTTCGAGTTCTCGCGATGGGACTTGACCTACATCGCTCCAATACCGCATGCTAGGCCCTGTGAAGATCCCTAGCCCGAGGACCGAGATGATGGAGACGAGCCCCACCGCGAGTATCAATCCTACCGCACCCGACGTTATCGGCGTCCTGTCCGCCTCGTGGCGGCGCTCCCTGGCCGCTCGCCGCGCCAGCCCGCGGACGATCTCGACCTACGTCACGAGCGTCGACCAGCTGGGTGCCTTCCTGGCAGCCGCCGGCATGCCGACGAAGGTCTCGGCGATCCGCCGCGAGCACGTCGAGGCGTTCGTCACCGACCTCCTGGCCCGTCGCGCCCCCACGACCGCCCACAACCGCTACCGCGGCTGCCAGGCGTTCTTCGCATGGTGCCTCGAGGAAGGCGAGGTTCGCGAGAGCCCGATGGTGCACATGAAGCCGCCGCGGCTGCCAGAGGCTCCCCCGCCCGTGCTCCGCGACGCCGAGCTCCGGGCGATCCTGGCGGCCTGCGAGCGCGACAAGAGCTACGACGGCCGGCGCGACGAGGCGATCCTCCGCTGTCTCATGGACACCGGCGCCCGGCGGGCCGAAGTGCTCGGGCTGCGCCGGGCTGATGTCGACCTCGACCGCGGCATCCTGTCCGTGACCGGCAAGGGCTCCCGGACCCGGCTCGTGAGCATCGGCGACCTGACGATCCGGGCCGTCGACCGCTACCTCCGCGCCCGAGCGAAGCGCGACGATGCCGCCGAGCCGTGGATGTGGCTCGGGCGCAAGGGCCGGCTCGCTGAGACGGGCATGGCGCAGCTGATCCGGGCCCGCGCCGCGGAGGCCGGCATTGTCGGGCGCGTGACGCCCCACAGCTTCCGCCACGCCTACGCCCATTCGATGCTCTCCTCCGGCATGCAGGAGTCTGACCTGATGGCGATCGCCGGGTGGAAGAGCCGGAGCATGCTGACCCGGTACGCGGCCAGCACACGCCAGGAGCGCGCCCTCAAAGCCGCCCGGGCGCTCTCCCCCGTCGACCGGCTGGCGGAGCCGAAGCGATGAACGACACCGCCGCAGAGCCCCTCACCGACGACGAGCGCCGCGGGATGCTCGTCACCCTTCTCGACCTGAGCGCCTCGTTCGTGCCGGACGGCGATTCACCCGAGCTCGCAGTCCGCCGGGCAGCGTTTGCCGAGCTACGCGCAGAGGCGGAGCACCTTGTCTCGATCCCGGACGCCCTCCTTACGCGCTCCCTCTTCGGGGAGCTCGTGCTCCTCGCCAGTGCCGCCCACGCCCTGCGCGAGGTCGGGCTGGACTGCCTCGACCTCGCCGAGGAGCTCGAGGCGGTCGTTTCGGGGCAGCGGGAGGCTCGCGGGCTCAGCGAGCGGCAGATACGGACCGCGGTTCAGGAGCTCCGCGATCGACTTGACAGGGCGCCCACCCGCGAGTTGGTCGCGGGCCATCTCCGCACGAGCGAGGCAACCCTGAAGAGAGCGATGCGGGACCTCGGCCTAGGGCCGTGGCCGCCCGGCCCTCCGGAATGTTGACCCGCTCTGACCCGCTCTGACCTGACCTGACCCCCTCCTCGGCCATACCGTCGGGGGCGTGACGAGCGACGAGCGGCGTAGCTGGGGCAGGATCGGCGGACTGACCGCCTGGGCCATGAACGGCCCGGACGTGATGGTCGGCCCGGCGAATGCCGGCTTCCGCCGCAAGTTCGAGCGACAGGTAGACCCGGCGGGCGTGCTCCCCGAAGCCGAGCGCGCCGTCCGCGTCGAGCGCGCTCGCCGCGCCTACATGCTGCAGCTGGCCGCGAAGTCGGCCGCCGCCCGCAAGAAGAGGCCCGGCCCCGATTGTGACTCGGGCCGGGCCATGACGGGAGGCCGCGATGCCGCGCGACCGCCGTCCGCCTGATCCTACACCCGACAGACGGGCCGCCGACCCCGAGGTCCTGCGACTGGTCACGAGCTACCGTCCAGCGGCACGGCCGGTTGGCAGGATCGCCGCGTACCTGGCCGCCGCCGGACTTCGGCTCGTGCCGACGCCCGCCGGCTGGTCCTATGCCGACTGCCCGGCGTGCCGCGCGTTCGGCGCGCTCACGGTCGACGCCGACGGCGCCCGCTGGCGATCCTCCTGCGGCTGCTTCGGGAGGTTCGCTCTCGGCGAGCCGGAGGCCGTCGCCCTCTTCCACCGGACGGTGGGCCATGCTTCCTGACAATCTCCGCGTGCACGCGACGATGCCGGAGCCGATGGGACACCCCGCGGACCTCGTGCCGTTCGCTGGCACCGTGGCCCCGCGGACGAACGGCGGGGCGTCTGCCGCGGTTCCTGATGACCTGCCGATCGTCTACACCGTCGGCGCGCTGGCCGAGCTTCCCTCCGCTGACGAGCTGTACATCATCGGCGACGGCATCCTGACGGTCGGCGGGAAGCTGCTCCTGTACGCGAAGTCGGGCGCCGGGAAGACGACGCTCCTGGACTTCCTCGCGGGACCGCTCTCGACGGGCGCGCCGTTCCTCGGACGCTTCCCGGTGGACCGGCCGCTCCGCGTGCTCGTGGTGCAAGGCGAGCTCTCCCTCGCCGAGATGGCGTCACACGCGCAGCAGCTGGTCGGCGCCGGCTTTGACTCCGACAACCTGATGTTCGTCCGCATGACGAAGCTGAAGCTCCCGGAGGGGGAGGACTACCTCCGCCGGATCATCGCCCGGCATCGCCCGGACGTGCTCTGCCTGGACCGTGGTATCGCCTGTTCGCGGGCGAGTCATCCGACAAGCCGGAACAGGTCGGCTCCGTGTTCGACGTGTGCGACCGGCTGCTAGACGAGGGCCTGATCCTCGCCGCCGTCGTCGTGCACCACGCCAACGTGACCGGGCTCCGGACGGCGGGCTCCTGGGTATTCGAAGGCTGGCCGTCGACCATCCTCCGGCTCGAGAAGGTCGAGGGGACGGCTCACCGGAAGATCACGTTTGAGAAGATCCGCGCGCCCTCGTCATCCCTCGACGGCAAGGCGTTTCGGATCGCGCTCGGCGAGGCCGGCTACCTCATGGCCGATCCTGACGAACCGGCGCACACCGCCGGCGCCATCCTCGCGGTGCAGATCGTCCGGGATGCCGGCGGCCAGATCCACCGGAAGACACTGCTCGGGCGCCTCATGGAACGGACGCAGTGCAAGCAGCGCGCCGCCGCGAAGTACCTCGGCGATGCCGTCCAGGCGCACTACCTGATGCCTGTCCGTGACGGCATGGAAGTGCTCTTCCAGCTGGTCCCGGAGGCCCAGTCGTGAGCGTGCACAAGGTCTGCACAACCCTGCACAAGGTCTGCACGACCCTACCTTGTGCACCTTTGCACCCCCCCTAGTTTCACTCACCCCCCCAGCACGACCTTATGCACGGGTCGGTCTGTGCACGAGGTGTGCACAGCCCTCCCTCCGAGAGACGACGCCATGAAGAAGGCGCCGGAGGCAACCCGCCGACCTGTTCCGAGGCCACCATGCTGCGTCGACTACGCCCACCATCGCCGGCCCCTGACCGGCTACCACTACCGCGCCGCGAACGGCTGGCACTGCTGGCAGTGCGACGGGCGCCGAGACGATGGCTACCGCTACTGCCGCCCGGTCGCACCACCCGTGGTCGCGTCATGACCACCACCAACCGCCGGGCGATGGCGACCCTGCGACCTCGCAAGAAGCCGCCCATCCGCACCCGCGCCCGCTGGACGGCAGGAGACGCGGCGGGCGTCGCCCACGCCCACACCGGAGGCCGCACCGCGTGCCACGTCGCGGCCATCGGCGAGCGGTACGCCTGGCCGATCGTGACCCGCTGTACCGCTTGTCTCGCCAGCCGCGAGGCGCACCCGTGACTGCCGGGGTGGCATGCCAGGGTAGAAGTTCCCGACCAAGGCGCACGAGGAGTCCCGGGTGCCGCTCCCCGTATACACAATGACATCCCTAACGCCCGGAGCCGTCCATGAGGCGGGCTGATGAGTCGCAGTACCACCTCTCCCGGCCGTGTGCCGTGGCCGGCTGCCCGGGCGAGGTGAAGGCCGCCGACTACTGCCAGGCGCACGCGGCCAGGGTCCGGCGACTCGGCGACCCGGGCCCGGCGACCATCCGCGCGTACAGCTGGACGAAACAGGCGTGCGCCGATCCCGAAGGCTGCGACCGCCCCGCCGTGACCCGCGGCCTGTGTCAGAAGCACTACATGCGCCAGCGCCGCGCCGAGAGGCCATGATGCCGACCCCGCCCCGCCTGTGTCCCGTCTGCACCGATCCCGTCCCGCAGTCCGGCACGGTTGGGCATCCCCGCGTCTACCACGCGTCGTGCGCCCCTCGCCGGCACGGGCACGTCAAGCACGAGCGGGCGTGCCTCGCCTGCGGCGTGGCGTTCCTGTCCGTGGTCGGGCGCTACCACCTCGCCTGTCGACCGCACCGCGGCAAGGCGGCCGCGTGATGCCGAACGCTGCCCGCGTCGCGTGTCTCACGGCGCGCTGTCCTGGCTTCGCAGTGTCCCGCGGCCGGTGCCCGGCCTGCTCCCGCTCGACCACGGAGCGCGGCTACGGTGCGGCATGGCAGGCGCTCAGCCGTGCCCAGCGTGCAGCCGTCCCCTACTGCCAGGCGTGCGGATCCCGTCGCGACCTGACTGCCGATCACGTCGTCAACGGCGACCCGAGCCGACTGGCGACGCTCTGCCGCTCGTGCAACGTCGCGAAGCGCAACCGCGAGCGGGGGGTGGTAGCCGGGTCGAAATCTAGAACGCGAAGCCAACCCACGATTGACCTGCCCGAGCCCTTTCACGCGCCGTCAGTCCCGAAACATGGGGGTCAGAGATGACCGCACGCAAGCCGACCGCGCTCAAGCTGCTCGAGGGCACCGCCCGCAAGGACCGCATGAACCCCACCGAGCCGAAGCCGCCGCCGCTCTCGGCGATCCCGGAGCCTCCCCGTTTCATGCGCCTGACCGGCGCCGCCCGCCGCGCGTGGCGTGACCTGGCCGGCCGGACGATCGCGCTCGGCGTGCTCTCCGAGGCCGATCTCCCGGCCCTCGCGAGCCTCTGCCGCGACTTCGAAGACTGGGAGACGGCCCGCCGCGATGGCGAGGCCTGGCGGCGCGCGGACGCTGCGAAACGCCGCTATGACGCCGGTCTTCGCGCCTTCGGCCTGACACCTTCCGACCGCGGCCGTGTCCACGCCGTCCCGGCCGCCGAGCGTGACCCGCTCGCGGCATGGGAGGCGTCGGCCCCGCAACCCGACCCGCCGGCACCACGGCCGAAGCGCGGCAAGCCCGCGACGGCTCCACAACCCGACCCGATCGAAGCATGGGAGACAAGAGCATGAACGTCACCGTGGCACTCACCCAGGCCGAGCAGGACGTGCTCGCCGATCGCATCTGGGCCGCGATCGAAGCGCAGGACCCGAGCTACGGCGACCTCATGCGCACGGCGATCGCGGACGGCACCGCCGGGATCGCCTACGTCTGGTCAGACGACGGCGCCGTCGTCACCGTCAGCATGCGCGACGTGCCACTCTGTGACGTTCGCAGGGCCGACCTCACCCCGGTTCTCAACTAGAAGCCGCCCGGCCCTTGCGCTCTCACCCAGACCCGCCTACGATGCCTGCAGCCTGGAGCGGCCCGTCCAGAGGACCAGCCGCTCCCACGCCGCCCCCGCGTCCAGAGGACGCCCCCGGGGGCACGCCGGCCAGAGGTCGACAGGTGGTCGCAGGCTAGCCGCGCATCGCGCGGAGAAGGACCACTGACCCATGACAGCACCGTTGGTGCCCTATGGCACCAAGCTGCCCTACGGCACCGGCCCCATCCTCAACCAGGTTGAGGCAAGCCTGGCCAACGCCGACCACATGCGGGAATACCGCCTCAACCAGGGCGAGCACGTCCCGGAGGAGACGCCCTACATCCGGGGGGTGCGCTCGATGGCGCGCATCCTCCGCGCCGCGGACGGCTCGCCCCTCACGGCCCCCCAGCGTCGTGACTTCGGAGCCGCCCTGGAGGGTGTCAAGGAACACGTCGCCCTCAAGATGACCACCGATCCCCAGCTGCCCGCGCTGGCCGTCAGCGACCTCATGCGCGGCATGAAGGCATACGACGACGGCGCGACTGACCCGGAGGCGGCATTCCTGGCCGTGTTCCGGTACGGCAAGGCCGGCGCGGCTGCCCGGTCA
>JBBRGH010000197.1:0-6299 GCA_038240915.1 Gemmatimonadales bacterium
TTGATCGTAACGGTGGCGATCCCGTCGGCGAGATCGAACAGCAGGGTGGCGTAGGCCATGAATCGGACCGGGGTGAGGGTGACCGGAGCATCGAGCATCGGTGCGGCAGAAGGGCCCGCCGCATGGCGGCGCGACCCCGCCAAAGATAATCGCGGTTCCCGCGACCGGCCGCCACGATATCTTTGCAGGATGACGATTCCCCAGCCCATCGCCTGGACGCCGGACTTCGGAGTCCGGATCCTCGATCAGACCCTGCTGCCGGAGACCGAACACTACCTGACGCTCGACACGGTGGACGCCGTGGCCGAGGCGATCCGCACACTGCGGGTCCGGGGCGCCCCGCTCATCGGGATCGCCGCGGCCATGGGCGTCACGCTCGCGCTCCGCCGGCGCGCGGCCACGCTCGACGACGTCTGCGCCGCGTCCGCCCAGCTGGGCGCCACCCGCCCCACCGCCGTCAACCTCCACTGGGCCCGCGGCCGGATGGAGCGGCGGGCCGTGGCGGCGGCGAGGGCAGGGGAGGATCTCACGCGGGCGCTCCAGGGCGAGGCCACCGCCATCTGGGACGAGGACCGCGCCATGTGCATCCGGATCGGCGTGGCGGGCGCGGCACTGATCGAAGGCGACGCGGTGGTGCTCACGCACTGCAACGCCGGCGCGCTCGCCACCGGCGGCATGGGCACCGCGCTCGCGCCGGTGTATACCCTGCATCAGGCCGGGCGGCGCGTGTCCGTCGTGGCCGACGAGACCCGGCCGCTCCTCCAGGGGAGCCGGCTCACGGCGTGGGAGCTGCAGCGCGCAGGCGTGCCGGTCACGGTGATCGCGGACGGCATGGCCGCGAGCCGGCTTCGCCGGGGCGACATCACCTGCGTCATTGTCGGAGCCGACCGGATCGCGGCCAACGGCGACGTCGCCAACAAGATCGGGACCTACGGGCTCGCCTTGGCGGCCCGGGCGCATGGCGTCCCGTTCTACGTGGCGGCACCAAGCTCCACCGTAGACGTCGCCACCCCGGATGGCGCGGCGATCCCGATCGAGGAGCGTGCCGCCGAGGAGGTGGCCACCGTGGGCGGCCGGCGGACCGCGCCCGGCGGGGTCCAGATCTGGAATCCGGCCTTCGACGTCACACCGGCCGCCCTGGTCACCGCCATCATCACCGACCGCGGCGTCGTCGCGCCGGCGGACGTCGGCCGGACCGTGTGACGGATCCGGTGATGCCCTCGGCCGGTCTCGCCTGATGCCCTCCATCCTCGCGCTCGACCAGGGCACCACCGGGTCCACTGCGCTGCTGGTGCACCAGGACGGGAGCGTGCTCGCTCGCGGTTACCGCGAGTTTACCCAGTCGTATCCTCAACCTGGCTGGGTCGAGCACGATCCCGAGGAGATTCTCCGGGTCTCGCTGGAGGCCATGCGCGAAGCGCTGGCCGGCGCGGGCGAGCGCCCGGCCGGAATCGGGATCACGAACCAGCGGGAGACCGTGGTGCTCTGGGACCGCCGGACCCTGGCGCCCGTGGCGCCGGCGATCGTCTGGCAGGATCGGCGGACCAGCGAGCGCTGCCGGGAGCTGCGGGAGACCGGTATCGAATCATTGCTGCGGGACCGCACCGGACTCGTCGCCGATCCCTACTTCTCGGGCACCAAGCTCGAATGGCTGCTGAAGGACCCCGACCTCCGCCGCCGGGCCGGGCGAGGCGAGCTGGCCGCCGGGACCGTCGAAACCTGGCTCGTGGCCAGGCTGACAGGCGGGCGGACGCACGTCACCGACCACACCAACGCGTCGCGCACGCTGCTCTACAACCTCGGCGCCCGCGAGTGGGATCCCGCGCTGCTGCAGATCTTTGACGTTCCGCCCGAGCTGCTGCCGTCCATCGTCCCGTCGGTCGGCACGGTGGCCGAAACGGATCGGGAGCACCTCGGGGCGAGCTTTCCGATCGCGGGCCTGGCGGGCGATCAGCAGGCGGCGTTGTTCGGGCAGGGCTGCTGCCGCGAGGGCATGGCGAAGAACACCTACGGCACTGGTGCCTTCCTGCTGGTCTTCACCGGTCAGCGCCGGCCCACACCTCCGCACGGCATCCTCGCCACCGCCGCCTGCGGAGCCCGGGGCGACCCGGCGTACGCGCTCGAGGGCAGCGTCTTCATCGCCGGCGCGGCGGTGCAGTGGCTTCGGGACGGCCTCGGACTCATCCAGACCGCCGCCGAGACCGATGCCCTCGCCCGCAGCGTGCCCGACACCGGCGGCGTCCATTTCGTCCCCGCGTTCGTGGGGCTGGGCACGCCGCACTGGGAAACCGAAGCGCGCGGTACTATCACTGGGCTGACGCGCGGCACCGCCCGTGCCCACCTCGTGCGCGCCGCCCTCGAGGCCATGGCCTTCAGCAGCGCCGAGCTGCTGGCCGCGATGGCCGGCGCGGGAGGGCTCGACGTCCCGGCGCTCCGGGTGGATGGCGGCGCCTCGGCCAATGATTGGCTGATGCAGTTCCAGGCCGACGTGCTGGGTGTCCCCGTCGAGCGCCCCGACATGGTGGAGACCACGGCGCTCGGCGCGGCCGGGCTCGCCGGGATTGCGCTCGGTGTCTGGAGCGGCACGGAGGATTTTCTCGCGCGGCGACGGTTTCAGCGGTTCGAACCGGTCATGAGCGTCCCGGAGCGCCGCCGCCGCCGCGCGGGCTGGGACCGGGCGGTCGCCGGGGCGCTCGCCTGGGCGCGCCACCCGTCGGACGACCCTCGGAGCTAGTCCGCCGCCACAGCCCGGCAGCCTGCCGGTGGCGCGCTGGCGCCAGGATGACCCGCCGCTGGCGACGGCCTACGCCGGCTTCCTCAACCACTACGACGCCGAGCTGAAGGCCGGGCGGCCGGAGTATGCCGAGCACCGGACGTCGCTCGAGGAGTTCCATCGGCAGGCACCGCGGGCGAGCTCCCGGGCCCGGGGTACTTGAATCCCCGGCCAATGAGGGGGAAGTTTCAGGCCGGACCACCCCTGGACGACCACGGGAGCACACGATGAAGGCTGGACACAAGTTCCTCCTCGGCGCAGCGCTCATCGTCGGGAGCGTTGGGTTCCTGATCGCGGAGGGGGTGAAGGAGACGGGCGTCTACTTCCTCACGCCCGCCGAGCTGGCCGCCAAGACCGCGGCTGACCCTACCTTCGTGGACAACGTCGGCTTCAAGGTCGGGGCGAAGGTGGTGCCCGGCTCGGTTCGCCGCGACAATGCCAGCCGGACGATCGACTTCAAGGTCTCCGACGGGGTCAAGACCTATCCCGTCACCTACCACGGCCTGGTGCCCGACACCTTCACCGATGCCAACGACATCGAGGTGGTGGTGGAGGGACGGCTCGGTCACGACGGCGTCATCCGGGCCACCGACGTACTCGCCAAATGCGGCTCCCGCTACGAGGCCGTGCCCAAGGCCTGAGACTGCTTCCATGACACTGCTGGGACATTTCGCGCTCTGGGCCGCCTTCCTCCTCGGCCTGTGGGGCGTGGCCATCGCGTTCTCCGGCCGGTGGCAGGGGCGCCCGGACCTGTCGGCCACCGTGGTCCGTTCGGTCTACGCCGTGCTCGGCTGCCTGGTCGTCGCCTCGCTCGCCCTGTGGAAGGGCCTCGTCAGCCACGACTTCAACATCGAGTATGTGGCGGCCTACACCAGCCGCAACCTCCCGCCCTATTACATCGTGTCCGCCTTCTGGGCAGGGCAGAAGGGTTCGCTCCTATTCTGGGCGGTGGTGCTCTCGATCTTCGCCAGCGTGGCCCAGCTGCTGACGCCCCGGCGGTATGCCGACCTGATGCCCTATGTGGCGGGGGTCACCTCCGCGGTGGTGGCCTTCTTCATCAGCGTCATGTTGTTCGGGTCCAACCCGTTCGAGCGGCTGCCCTTCACGCCGGCCGACGGGCGCGGGCTCAATCCCCAGCTGCAGAACGTGGGGATGGTGATCCACCCGCCGATGCTCTACCTCGGTTACATCAGCATCACGATCCCGTTCGCCTTCGCCATCGCCGCCCTGCTGTCCCGGCGCCTCGACACCGGCTGGATCCACGCCATCCGGAAGTGGACCCTGGTCAGCTGGCTCTTCCTCTCGATCGGGATCACGCTCGGCATGTGGTGGGCGTACGTGGAGCTGGGCTGGGGCGGCTACTGGGCCTGGGATCCGGTGGAGAACGCCAGCTTCCTGCCCTGGCTCACGATGACCGCGTTTCTCCACTCCGTGATGATCCAGGAGAAGCGCGGGATGCTCAAGCGCTGGAACCTGGGGCTGATCGTGGGGACCTTCCTGCTCAGCATCTTCGGCACCTTCATCACCCGCTCGGGGGTGATCGCGAGCGTCCACAGCTTCACCCAGTCGAACGTCGGCTACTTCTTCCTCGGCTTCCTGGTGGTGGTGGCCGTCCTGTCGTTCACCCTGCTCTACACCCGCTGGCCCCTGCTCGAGGCCGAGGTCCAGCTCGAATCGATGCTGAGCCGGGAAGCGGCCTTCCTGTTCAACAACCTGCTCCTGGTGGGCATCGCGTTTTCGGTCCTGTGGGGTACCCTGTTCCCGATTTTGTCGGAGGCCGTGCGGGGCACCAAAATTACGGTCGGTCCGCCGTTCTTCAATCGGGTCAACATCCCGCTCGGGCTGCTGCTGCTGGCACTGACCGGCATCGGGCCGCTGATCGCCTGGCGGAAGGCGTCGGTGGCCAACCTTCGCCGCCAGTTCATCGGACCGACGGCCGCCGGCGTGATCGTCCTGGCGACCCTGCTGGCCGCCGGGATGCGCGACCTGTATGCGGTCATGGCGTTGTCGCTGGCCGGGTTCGTCGCCGGCACGGTGACCCAGGAGTTCTACCGGGGAGTGCGCGCCCGGCGCCGGATGCACGGGGAGTCGGTCCCGGTGGCCTTCTTCCGGCTGGTGGGACGAAACCGGCGGCGCTACGGCGGCTACATCGTCCACGTCGGCATCCTCATCTACTTCGTGGCCTTCGCCGGGATGGCCTTCAAGGTCGAGCGCGAGGCCACCCTCAAGCCGGGCGAATCGGTCGAGCTCCGGAGCCCCTTCGGCCATACCTACCGCTTTACCCACGTGGGCATCTCGCAGTACGAGGCGCTTAACCGGGTGGTGAGCGCGGCCACCGTGCAGGTGTTCGTGGACGGCAAGCCCGAGGGGCTGCTGACCAGCGAGAAGCGGCAACACGTGGACAGCTTCAAGCGGCCGACCTTCGAGCCTTCGACCGAAGTGGGCATTCGGAGCGGGCTCCGGGAAGACCTGTACCTGGTCTTTGCCGGCGCGGTGAACGGCACCGAGGAGGCGGTGTATCGCTTCAATGTGAACCCCCTGGTCTGGTGGGTCTGGTTCGGCGGGTTCGTGCTGGCGTTCGGCGGCCTCGTGACGATGTGGCCGGGCGGCGGACCGACGATGGCCCCGTCCCGCTCGGTTCAGGGCGGCTACGGCGTCTCCCTGGTCGGGACCGGGAAGGAGTAGCCATGGCACTCGAGCGAAGTGACGGTCCGAGGGGTCGGCGCGACTTTCTGCGCGCCGGTCTGGCGTTGCTGCTCGTGCCTCCCGCCCAGGACTCCCTGGCTGGCCGGGGGGAGCTGGGCACCCTGCGCGATCCGTCGGCCGTCGGCCGCCCCCGCCTGCCGACCGATCCCGAGGAGAACGCGGCCGAGATTCAGGCGATCGAGCTCCGGCTGGCCTGCAACTGTGGCTGCACGCTCGACGTGTTCACCTGTCGGACCACCGACTTCTCCTGCACCTATTCACCCAAGCTCCACCGTGAGGTCCTGGCCCTCCGCAACGAGGGACTAACGGCGCAGCAGGTGATCGACGCCTTCGTCAAGGAGTACGGTGAAAAGGCGCTGATGGCCCCCAAGCCGCGGGGGTTCAATCTGGCGGGGTATCTGGTGCCCGGGGCCGCGATCGCCACGGCGGGGGCGGCGTTGGTGCTGCTGATCAGCCGCCGGCGGACTACCGTGGCCGCGCCGACAGGCGGGGTCGTGTCTCCGCCGCCCGTCGAGGCGAGCCCGGACGAGCTGGCGCGGCTGCAGCGGGCGCTGGACGAGGTTGAGGACTGATGGGGCTGGAGATTACCGCCGCCGTTCTGGTCGGGCTGGCCGCGGTGTGGCTGGTGCTTCAACCGCTGGTATTGCCGGGCCGGGCCGCGGCGGCGGTGTACGAGCCGCTCGATCCGGAGGAGACGCCCAAGGGGGTGGCGCTGGCCGCGCTCAAGGAGATCGAGTTCGACCGGGAGACCGGCAAGCTGAGCGACGAGGACTACGCCTTTCTCAAGGGGAAATACACCGGGGTAGCGCTCGACGCCTTG
>JBBRGH010000198.1:0-6275 GCA_038240915.1 Gemmatimonadales bacterium
CAGGGTCAGCGGATCCGAGGCGTGGCACGGGATGCCGAGGAACTCGCAGATGGCCGGGACGTGCCCCTCGCGATTCGGGCCATAGAGGCCCTCGGCGATGTTGAAGACGAAGTCGGGCCGGATGAGCGCGAGCCGCGCGGGGAAGCTGGTGTTGGCCTCGAGACGGTACACCTGGCCGACGGTGCTCAGCGCGCGCTCCACCGCATCGATGGTGGCGGGCTCATCCCACTCGGCGTAGAGATCGGGCTGGGGAAGATCGTCGCGGAGCGCCCGACTGTTGGGATCGTCGGAGGCGGGGGAGTCGGGCGTGGCCCCGGCCGTGGTGTCCGCCGGTGCGCTGGGCTTGAGATTGAAGGCGAGTCCGATCCGAACTGCCAAAGGGGCCCCTCTACAAAAAAGGCCGTCTACGAGAGACGAGCCGCGACGAGTTGACTGCTTCGACGAACCTAAGGTAAGAAAAAGCGTTCGCTCGCACAATAGTTTTTGTCGAAATTCATGCCACGAGTTTCGTCCTCGCTCGTCGTCGTTCGCTCCCTCGTCGTCGCTCGATCGCGTCCTCCTCCGCGCCCGGTGACTCCGATCCTCTCGCGAAACGCGTCACACCTTGTGAAACCCAACGCGTCCAGCCTCGCTGCCGTCGGTCGCGGCGTAGATCTCGAAGTCGCCGAAGAGCGCCGGCGCTTCCCGCTGCAGCAGGCGGAGACAGGCCACCGCCATCCGCCGGATCTCGAGTTCGGCGCCCTCGCCCAGGCGGAGTTCGAGCATCGTCCGCCAGGCGCGGACGTTGGCGCTCGCCACGATCTTCACCTCGGTGGCGTTGGGCAGGACGCTCCGCGCCGCCTCGCGCGACAGCTTCCGCCGGTGGACCTTGTCGTCCACCCAGGCGTAGCGCTCCATCAGCTGCTCTACCGCGGCCACATAGGCGCCCTGGGCGGCGACCACCTGCCGGGTCCATTCGCCTTCGAGCGCCGCGTCGCCCTGGATCGCAGGCGGCATGACGAAGGCGGCGTGGCTCTCGTCCACGTAGCGCTGGGAGAGCTGCGAGTAGCCCCAGCCCGCCCGGTGGCGCACCAGCTCGTGGCTGCAGCTTCGGGAGATCCCCTCGATCAGGACGACGTACGTGCTGTGCTCGAAGACCGAGCCGTGGCCCTGCTTCAGGATATTCCCGAGGTACTCGGCCGTCGTCCGGCCGGCCGGGTTGTGCTGGCTCATGTAGCAGAGCCGGCCCGCGAACTCGGCGATCCGCTCGCCGTCGCTGGCGTCGCCCTTCCACTGGACCGGCAGGTGGGCGGGCTCCAGGAACTGGGGACGGGCGATCAGGGTGATCCGGGGCTCGCGAAGGATGTCCATGGGGCCTGGGGTCAGGGGTGAGTCGGGAGACCGTCGGCCAGCTCCAGCCGCTGCCGGGCGTAGCCGCCCTGCTGCTCGATCCGGCGCAGGCCACGGGCGATGTCGTCCGGCAGCACCGCGGCGTGGTCGCCCACCTTGAGCCGGCGGATCGGACCGCCGGCCGCGTCGGCGCCGGGAAGGATAACGCCGGGGTTGAGGATGCCCAGCGGGTCGAAGGCCCGCTTGATCCGGCCAAAGAGGGCGACCACCTCGTCGCCGTAGATCCGGCAGAGGAGGCCGGCCCGGAGCCGCCCGTCACCGTGCTCGCCCGAGACGGTGCCGCCGAGCCGGACGAGCGCGTCGGTCACCGCCTCGAGCAGCGAGGCCACCGACTCCTCCCAGCCGCGCCGGCCGATCTCGGGCAGCAGGTTCACGTGGACGTGCCCGTCGCCGGCGTGGCCGAAGATCACCACCGCCAGCTCCCGCTCGGCGGCCGCCTCGCGCACCGCGCGCACGTACTCGCCCATCCGCGCGACCGGCACGCAGCCGTCCTCGATCACCTGGAGCGACCGGCGGGTCTCGGGCAACCCGGCCAGGATCGGGCTGGCCGCGTGCCGAAGGGCCCAGAGCCGCTCGGCCGCCGCCGCCGTGAAGCCCGGATCCACGCTGGCCGCCCACGGCGCCACCGCGGCAGCGGCCCGCTCCACCGCCTCGCGCGCGGCGGCGGAGTCGTCGCGCTCGAGCTCCACCAGCAGCACCGCCTCGGGGCCGGCCTCGCCCACCAGCTCGAGGAAGGTCCGGTCCAGCAGCTCCACGGCGGACGGCGCGTGGACCAGCAGCGAGGCCACCGCGTCGGCCAGGTCGTCCAGAGTGCGGAGTGCGACGCGGAGTCCCGCCCGCGCGGCGGGCTCGGGATCGAGCCGCCAGACCGCCGAGGTGACCAGACCCAGCGTGCCTTCCGCCCCGATCAGGAGGTCGAGCAGGTCGCCCGACTCGAGCCAGGCGTCGAGCGCGTAGCCCGACGCGTTCTTCCGCGTGTGGGGAAAGCGGTCGCGGATCAGCTCGGCCGCCCCGCGGAGCGCCGGCGCCGCCTCGGCCTCGAACCGGTCCACCGCGAGGGTGCGGGCCGTGGGAGGCTGGCCCCGCCGGAGCTCGGTGACCTCGCCGTCGGCCGTCACCAGCTCGGCGCTCTCGATCCAGCGGCGCACGCTGCCGTAGCGCACCGTGCGGGCGCCGGCCGCGTTGGTGGAGAGCAGGCCGCCGAGCGTGGCCCAGCGCCCGCTCGAGGGATCGGGCGGCAGCCGGAGCCCGGCCGGGTTCGCCACCCGGTTGAGCTCGGCGAGCGCGACGCTGGCCCCGGCCCGGGCGAGCCGCTGCCCGGCGTCGAGCTCGACCCGGGCCGGCAGTCCGGTGAGATCCACGATGACCCCGTCGCCCACATTGCCGCCGCCCATGGCGCTGCCCGCGCCCCGCGGCACCAGGGCCACCCGGTGCGCCGAGGCCCAGTGCGCCAGCGAGGCGACGTCCTCGCGATCGCGCGGCAGACACACGGCCGACGGGAGGATCCGAAAGATCCCGGCGCCTTCAGCATACGCGGCGCGCGCACGAGGGTCGGTGCGGAAGAGGCCACGGATCGGCGGGGGAGGCAGCATGGGGAAAAGCTAACTATCTTGCTCCCGTATGTCGGACACCCCCCGGGCCCAGCTGATTCACATCGACGTGGACCGTCGGCTCGGCCACGAATGGGACGAGTGGGACGGCAAGCCGCTGCCCAACCAGGGGGACTACGACTCGCCGCCGGCGCTGTTCTTCGCCTGGTCCGCCGCCGCCCTTCTCGTGGGATTGGGCGTCCTGGCACTGGCCCTCTTCCTGTTCGGTCCCCGGCTTGCCGATCTCCATGCCCGCCTGCCCCGCCTCCTCTGGGCGGTATTGGGCGTTATCGCCTTCGTGCTCTGGGCCTGGTGGGCCGTGCTGCTGCTTTCCTATGCCAGCGGGAGGCCGCTCCTGCCCGAGCGGCTGGCGGAGCGGGGCCCGTTCCTCCGGCTGATGCGGCTCACCTCCCGCGTGGCCGGCAGGTTCGGCCGCCGCGATTGGGTCGAGAACGCCTCGGTCAAGGTCTACAACGCGCTGGCGCTCCTTCGCGGCCGGAAGGTCGGCAAGGGCGAACTGCTGCTCCTCATCCCGCGCTGCCTCTCCAAGGACACGCTGGACGGTGTGCTCGGCATCGCCGGCAAGTACGGGGTGCCCGTGTTCGTGGCCACCCGGGGTCAGCTGGCACGGCGGGTCATCCGCGAGCGGCGTCCCCGCGCGGTGGTGGCGGTGGCCTGCGAGCGAGACATGGTGAGCGGATTGCACGACGTGGCGGGGAAGATCCCGGTGCTGGGCCTCACGATGACCCTGCCCTCGGGCCCCTGCAAGGACGCGCTGCTCAATATGAAGCAGCTGGAGGAGTGGGTCCGGGCCTACGTGGTGTGAGCGAAGGGGTCAGGGCGAGGAGGACGGCGGCGGCTCCTGGTCCGGCGACTCGTCGGCGGGGGCGGCATCGGGGGTTTCTCCGCCCTCAGACCCGGCGGCCGGGGCGGTGGTCGGCGCCGGCGGGCCGCCGTACCGCTTGACCAGGTCCTGCAGCGCCGCGCGCACCTTGATCGCCACGGGGTGATCGCGCGGCACCTGATGGTCGAGCTCGCGCTCGGCGAGCGACGGATCGGCCACCGGGTGAGAGACCGTTTCCACCGTCACCTTGCTGCTACCCGGGTGGGTCGGGTCGGCCCAGGCCCGCACCCGCACCGTGCCGACGCCGATTGGGCGGGCGGCCACCCGGCGGCCGCTCGCGGCATCGAACCAGCTGGACTCCAGCCACCCATCCCCCTCCTCCACCCGCCGGATCGGCATAGAGTCCGACCGGAACGCCTCGGCCAGCAGCCGGGTGGCTTCGCCGGCGGACAGGCGGACCTCACTCATGGCTGCCTGGGGAGCCGGGGGGAACGGCGGCCGGGTGGTGCCGGGCTGGCATCCCGCCAGCGCCGCGGCCAGGGCCGACCCTCGGAAGATCCCCAGGCGCATCGCTCAGTCCTTGTGCGGCGGCGTGCCAGGCGCGTGGGTGTGCCCGGCCGCGGGAGCCGAATCGGGGCGCATCGCGGGCATCGAGTCGGGGCGCACGGCAGGGGTCGAGTGGTCGTGGTCGTCGGTGCCGTGCTCGTCGGCCTCGTCCGCGCCCCCGTGGTGGTGCCCCCCCGAGCGCTCGTGCATCTCGGCCTGGAGCACCGCGGTGGGGATGCCGGCCGCGTGGTCGAACACCAGCTTGCCGCCGTACGTGGCGGTCGCCACCAGAGCTCCGACGCCGGCGAGCGAGAGGGCCAGGAAGACGCCCCGTTCGGCGTTGGCCATTCGGCGCTCGCGCACGATCCGCCAGACCGCCAGCACCACGAACACCCCCAGGGTGATCAGCGCCAGCTGCTCGTGGGTCTCCATGATCTCGTGCACGGCCTCGCCGTGGGCGATATGCTCCTCGGCCTGCAGCCCCGAGATCACCGCCAGCGCCGCGCCGACGGCGCCCGTCACCATGGTCCAGAAGCCGGCCGTCCGGAGCGAGGCCCGGCTGGTGATCGCGCCGGCCAGGTCGAAGAGCACCGCGACCAGCAGCAGCGCGGCAGGCAGATCGTTCAGGGCGGCGTGCAACCGGGGCCAGTCGTAGCCGAGCATCGGGTGTCCTCAGAGTCCTAGATCGATGGGTGCGGGCGGTTGGACCGAGTAATCATAAAACCCCCGGCCCGATTTCCGGCCATGGAGCCCCGCCGCCGTCATCCGCCGGAGCAGCGGCGGCGGGGCGAAGCGCGGCTCGCGATACTCCTCGAACATGATCTCGGCGATCCGGACCACCGTGTCGAGTCCCACGAAGTCGAGCAGGGCGAGCGGACCCATCGGGTGGCCGCAGCCGAGCTGCATGCCGCGGTCGATGTCCGCCGCGGTAGCGACCCCGGCCTCGAGCGCCCGCACGGCGTCCAGCAGGTACGGCACGAGCAGCCGGTTCACCACGAAGCCCGAGCGATCGCGGGCGGCGATCGGCTCCTTGCCGAGCCGCCGGGCGAAGGTGACGGCCCGGTCGAAGGTCTCCCGGCTGGTGCTGACCGCGCGGACGACCTCGACCAGCGGCATCAGGGGGACGGGATTGAAGAAATGGAGCCCGACGAACCGGTCCGGCCGCCCGGTCGCCACGGCCATCTCGCCGATCGAAAGGCTCGAGGTATTGGATGCGAAGATGGTGGCGGCCGGCGTGTCCTGGTCCAGCGCGCGCCAGAGCTCGGTCTTGAGGCGCAGATCCTCGGTCACCGCCTCGATGACCAGATCGCAGGTCCTGAGATCCGCCAGGCTGGTGGTGAAGGCCAAGTGGTCCAGCGCCGCCTGCCGGTGCGAGGACTCGAGCTTGCCCTTCTCGACCAGCTGGTCGAGCGACCGCTGGATGGCACCCTCGCCCTTGGCCAGGAGGCCGGCCTCGACGTCGCGCACCACGGTGGGGATGCCGGCCGTGGCGGCCACCTGGGCGATGCCGCTGCCCATCTGACCACACCCCAGGACGCCGAGCCGCGTGATGTCGGACATGAGCGCGATCTCCCTAGCGCAGCGAGCGCCGGATCTCGTCGGCCAGCAGTCCCAGCAGGCCGCCGCTCCGGCCGGGCAGCTGCCGCTCCACCGCGGCGGCGCCCCCTTCCAGATGATCGAGCGCCCGCTCGAGTCCGAGCTGGATCCGGGCCAGCGACGCGCGATACTGCCGGGCCACGCCGTAGCCGACAGCCAGGGTGATCGGCACCGGCAACAGCGCCACCGGCAGCAGGGCACCCAGCACCACCATGAGCCCCGCCCCGACGGCGCCGGCTCCCGCGACCGCCGCGCCGCCGCCCACGTACCGCGCCCGGGCCTGCCGGGTGTCCGCGGTGAGCAGCACGTGG
>JBBRGH010000199.1:0-6215 GCA_038240915.1 Gemmatimonadales bacterium
ATCCATCGAGGCGACGGCATAGAATGTGGGATCGAGCTCTCCCGCCTTCCTGATCAGCTCCCTCACCCGAGCCGTATCCCGCTGGTACATGGGGGTGAAGACGCAATCGATCAGGATCGACGGCGAGAGGGGATCGAGCGCGATGGCGCGCTTCCCCTCTGCGATCGAGCTGTCGACCTGTCCGACCACGCCGAGCACCTGGCTGTACTGATCGTGAGCAAAGGCATAGTTGGGATTGAGAGCGAGGGCCCGCCGGAATTCCCGAAGGCTCCCGTCCCAGTCGTGCTCCAACCAGGCCTTGTAGCCCGCCAGCGAGGTGTGGGCCTCGGCCGAGTTGCTGTCCAACTCCACCGCCCGCTCGGCCGCCGCCCTGCCCCTGGGCTTCGCCTCACTCGCGGTGATGAATCCCTCGTTGTATCCGGCCCAGAGGACGGCGTCCGAGAGTCCCGCATGCGCCGGCGCGAAGGTGGGGCTCAGCCGCACCGCGTCCTCGAACTGGACGATGGCCAGTCGCAGATTCTCGTCGCTCGGACGGTTGAAGAAGTAGCGGCCCTTGAGATAGGCGTCGTGGGCCTCGGGGTTCACGCTCGGCGCGGCGGCGAGGCGGGACTGCTCGCCCGGTGTCAGCTGGACATTGATCTCGCGCGCGATGGCGGCGGCGAGCTCGGCCTGCAGCGCCAGGACGTCGTTCGAGTTGCGTTCGAAGCTCTTGGCCCACAAGTGCCGGTCGGCCCGCGCGTCGATGAGCTGGGCGGTGATCCGCACCTTGTCGCCCGAGCGGCTCACCGAGCCTTCCACGATCGCGTCCACGCCCAGCGCCCTGGCGATCTCGGGTGTCGAGGGGCGGCTCTTCCCCTTGAACTGCATCGCCGAGCCGCGCGACGTCACCCGGAGCTGGCTCATGGTGGCGAGATCGGTGGTCAGCTCGTCAGTCATCCCTTCGGCGAAATATTCCTGGGTGGAGTCTGCCGAATAGTTGTCGAGCGGCAGCACGGCAATCGACCGGATGACGTTGGCGGTGCCGGTCTCGCCCGCGCTGACGCCTCGCGTCATCCGGTAGGCGGCCACACCCACAACCAGAACCAGCCCGATCGCCAGGCCGAGCCATCTCCACCGCGGGGCCGACGGGACGGGGACGGCGATGGTCCCGCTGCGCGTGGTCGCGGCACCGCTGCCCGAGAGCGCCTGGACGAACTGGGCAGCGGGGTTGAAGCGGTCGGCCGGATTCTTGGCCAGCGATCGGGCCAGGGCGCCCGCAACCTCCGGCGGCACCGTCGGCCGCAGGTTGGTGATCGGCGCGGCCTGGGTCAGCATGTGCTGGCGGGTGACGACCTCCGCCGTCGGCCCGGTGAAGGGGGCCTGACCGCCCAGCATCTCGTAGAGTACGCATCCGAGGCTGTACAGATCGCTGCGCCCGTCGAGGTCGGGATCGCCCGAGATCTGCTCCGGACTCATGTACATCGGGGTGCCGAGGGAGGTCCCGGTCTGGGTCAGCCGGTCGGCACCGGCGACGCTCATCGCGCGCGCGATCCCGAAGTCCGCCACCACCGCGTGGCCGCCTTCGAGCAGGATGTTCTCCGGCTTGATGTCCCGATGGACGATGCCCCGGGCATGGGCATAGCCCAGCGCGTCGGCCACCTCGCGGGCGACGCCGAGCGCCTCGTCGATGGGGAGCTGTTTCTGGCGGGTGAGCCGGTCGCGGAGCGACTCGCCCTCGACCAGCGGCATCACGTAGTAGAGAAAGCCGCCGGCTTCACCCGAGTCGTAGAGCGGCAGGATGTGCGGGTGCCTCAGATTGGCCGTGGTCTTGATTTCGGCCAGAAACCGCTCGGCGCCGATCGCGGCGGCCAGGTCTTCGCGCAGCACCTTGATCGCGACCTGGCGATCATGCTTGAGATCGTGCGCCAGGTACACCGTCGCCATGCCGCCCTGTCCCAGCTCGCGCTCGAGGCGGTAGCGGTCGGCAAGCGCGGCGGTCAGGCGTTCGAGCGAGGCACTCACGCCGCCGCCCGCCTCAGCGCGGCGCCGGCTTCTCTACGGTCGTGCTTCGCCATCGCGGAGCCTTCATCGGGGGGTCTCGGAGCGAGCGCTAAATCTATCCGGGCTTGGGGTTAGCGCCAATTCGGCGGCCCTGCAGGGAGCCCAACCAGCCTCCCCACCTCCTCACCGTGCTCGAGGCGGACGCCAGTGGTTCACCATGCCGTTCGTCGAGGGCCAGAGCGTGCGGGACCGGCGCCGGCGCGAGCGGCAGCTGCCGGTGGAGGACGCGCTCCGGATCGGGCGGGAGGTGGCGCTGGTGGCCGACTTCGGCATCGCCCGCCGGCGCCGAGCGCGCGAGCGGAGCGGCGGCCTGTCCGACGCCGCTGGCTAGCATGGCGTCATCGCAGTTGTCGAGCTCGGTGCCAACGGGACGAGGGGCCGGAGCAGCCCCGGCGGGATCTCGCGGTTGAGCATGGCGAGATACCGCCAGGATGCGGTCAGGAAGGGGCGCGGCTCAGGCATCGAAATCCCGGCCGGCCCACCGTGATCAATCGTCCGTGTCTTCGGCCGCCACGTTGATGGTCTCGGCCAGCTTGGTCAACGCCTTGTCGGTCGCGCCTTCCTCGTCGAGCGTCTGCTGCAGCACCCGGGCATGGTCGTCGTGCCCCAGCAGCCTGGCCCAGGTCCGGACGGTGCCGTAGCCGGCCATCTCGTAGTGTTCCACGTGCTGGGCGGCCGAGATCAGGCCGGCGTCCAGCACGTCGGCATCGGGCCGCTCCTTGATCAGCTCCGCGCCTTCCTTCAACAGACCTTCCATGCCGACGCACTTCTTCCCCCGGGGGCTGACGCCCAGCGACTTGGCGATCCGCTCGAGCCGGCGCACGTGCTCGCGGGTCTGGCTCTCGTGCTTCCGGAACCCTTGCTTGAGCGGCTTGGCGGACGCGGCCTTGATCATCTTGGGGAGGGCTGTGAGGATCTGCTTCTCGGCGCTCCAGAGGTCCGTCAATTCCTCGACGTACAGCTCGGCGAGCGACTCCATTTCCATGCGACGTCTCCGGTCGGGGTGAGAGTGGGGACCGGAGCCACGCTACCACTCGACCTCCCGGAAGTCGGTGACGACGCTCACGACGTGGGTACAGCAGGCGACCCTACTCGGCAGGACCGGCTATGCTGACTGCGGCAGCTCCCCCCCGTTCTGCTCCGCGACCCGGTACGCGGCGTACCAGTCGGGCCAGTTGTCGTCGTGCTGCCCGGTGCGCTTCTCGTGCTCTCCCGACGTGGCGGTGAGGCGACGCTGGTTTCGCCGGCAATGGCAACCTTGCCAAACCGTCCCCCACCGGCAGATTGCGCGGATGACCCCCGAAGAACCGACGGCAATCTCCGGCGGCGCGGCCCACCCGGCCCCGCCGCCCGCCGCCGCGCCGGTCCGCTCCCCCCACCCCGACCGGATCGGCCCCTACCGCATTGTCCGCGTCCTCGGACAGGGCGGCATGGGCACCGTGTACGAGGCCGAGCAGCTCGAGCCCTTCCGCCGCACCGTAGCCCTCAAGGTGATCCGCCGCGGGATGGACACCGCCGAGGTGCTGGCGCGGTTCGAGAGCGAGCGGCAGGCGCTGGCGGTGATGGATCATCCCAACATCGCCCGCGCGCTCGAGGCCGGCACTACCGAGGAAGGGCTCCCCTACTTCGTCATGGAGCTCGTCCCGGGCGAGCCGATCACCGACTACTGCGACCGGCACGGTCTCGATCTCCGCCGGCGGCAGCAGCTCTTTCTCGGCGTCTGCCGTGGCGTCCAGCACGCGCACCAGAAGGGCGTGATCCACCGCGACCTCAAGCCGAGCAACATCCTGGTCCGGGTGACCGACGGGCAACCGGTGCCCGTCATCATCGACTTCGGCATCGCCAAGGCGGTCGAGGCGGCCGGCGACGGCGCCTTCACGACCGAGCTGGGCGTGCTGGTCGGGACGCCGCTCTACATGAGCCCCGAGCAGGCGGAGGCGAGCAAGCTCGACATCGACACCCGGACCGACATCTACAGTCTCGGCATGGTGCTCTACGAGGTCGTCACCGGGGTGCTGCCGTTCGACTACAGGGGAATCCTCCCCGCGCCGTTCATTTCGCAGTATGTGCTCAGCAACGCCGACACGCCGACGCCGAGCCGGCGGGTCGCGAGCCTCGAGGCGAACGCCGCCTCGCGCGCCGCGGCGCGGCGGCACACGACGCCGGTCGGGCTCCGGCGCGACCTTCGCGGCGATCTCGACTGGATCGTGATGAAGGCGATCGAGCGCGACCGCAACCGCCGCTACGAGACCGCCAACGTGCTCGCGCTCGACCTCGAACGCCACCTCGGGCACAAGCCGGTGACGGCCCGCCCGCCGACGCTCGGCTATACCACCGCGAAGTTCGTCCGCCGCCACCGGCTCGGCGTGTCGGTGCTGGCGACGGCCGCCGTGGCGCTGGTCGTGGGCGTCACCGGTATCCTGCGGGAGCGGGACCGGTCCGAGCGCGAGGCCGCCAAGGCGCGGGCGATCAGCAGCTTCCTGGTGGACCTGCTCAAGTCGGCCGACCCGTGGCAGGGCGGCGCGCGGCAGACCACGGTCGTGGATGCGCTCGGGCAAGGAATCAAGCAGGTGAATGCCGGCCGGATCGCCGACCCGGCCGTGGCCGCCTCGGTCCGGCGCACCATCGGGACCGCCTATCAGGGCCTGGGCCGGCTGGCCGAGGCCGATACCCTCTTCCGGGAGACGCTTCGGGAGCGGATCGCGCGGACCGGCCCCGGGAGCGAGGAGACCGCCGAGAGCTGGAACGACCTCGGGAACCTCCTCAGCATGCAGGGGAAGCTCGACTCGGCCGAGGCGGCGCTCGGGCGGGCGCTGAGTATCCGCCGCGCGCACGGCGGGGCAGACACCGTCGTGGCCGGCACCCTGCTCGACCTCGCCGATCTGGCCAACACCAAGGGCGAGTCCCTCCGGGGTGACTCGCTGGCCCACGAGGCGCTCGCGATCTACCGGCGGGTGGCCGGCGAGCGCGACCTCGCCGTGGCGGCCGCCCTGGCCCGGGTCCAGTCCACCCAGCTCGGAGCCGGCGAGCTGGCGAAGTCCGAGTCGACCGGCCGCGCGGCGGCCGCGATGCTGCGCGAGCTCGGCCTCGAACGGCACCCGCAGATGGTGCCGATCCTGAGCGACCTCGGAATCACCCTGGCCAACGAGGGCAAGCTGACCGAAGCGCTCGCAGCGGGACGGCAGACGGTGGCGCTCGATTCCGTGCTGTTCGGCACCTCGCACCCCTATCTCGCCACCCATCTCGAGAACCTCGGCTACATCTACGACCACGCCGGGTTCGGGGACAGCGCGAGGATCATGGTGAACCAGGTCCTGGCGATGCGGCGGGCGCTGCTGGCGGACGACAACCCGGCGATCGGCCGGACCCTCTTCAACCTAGCGTCGCTGGAGTACAACGCGCGGTCGTACCGCGCGGCGGAGCCGCTGTACGAGGAGGCGCTGCTGCGGATGCAGCGGGCCTACGGGCCGGAACACCCCGACGTGGTGTACGCCACCGGGTCGCTGGGCCGGAACCAGTTCTTCCTCGGCCACGCCGCCGAGGCGGAGCGGAATCTCCGCTGGGCCCTGTCGGTGACCAACCCGACCAGCGCGCCGTCGGCCGTGGATACGGCGCGCTTCGGTCGGATCCTGGTGTCCCTGCTGGTGGACCAGCGGCGGTGGAAGGACGCAG
Organism: Gemmatimonadales bacterium; assembly: GCA_038240915.1. GTDB lineage: Bacteria > Gemmatimonadota > Gemmatimonadetes > Gemmatimonadales > GWC2-71-9 > CAVVWJ01. The sequence continues at coordinate 5,713 of JBBRGH010000199.1, forward strand.
AGCCGCTCGCGCTCAGGGTCCTCGCCATCCAGGACAGCCTGCAGGACACGCTGGCCCGGATCAGTGCCGACCGGCTCGCGGCGATCTACGGCGCGACCGGCCGGTCCGAGCTGGCTGCGCGGTACCGCGAGCGGGCGGGCGCGCGGCCCTGACGGGCCGCTCCTGGGGTGGCCCCCATCCGGCCCCACGGCCGCTGGCGCAGGTGCTTGCCACTCGTTTACTGCAGCATCAGTCCCAACCATCCATATCAGCCAGGGAGCACCCGGATGGGTGTGCCACCCCACGGCCTTCGGCAAGACCCGGCGTGAGCGCCGACCCGAGTAAATGTCAGGGGGATTTAGTCGCCAACCGGGAAGCCGCCGAGCTGGCGCCGCAGGAGCGGACGGAGCGATCGCAGCGGTTCGAGAAAGCACCCCGCCGCCGACAGCGCGGGCGACTGTCGGCGGCGGGTGCACGCTGGCCCGGGACTTGGCTGGAGCGCCTACGGCTCCCAGGTCGGCCCG
>JBBRGH010000200.1:0-6196 GCA_038240915.1 Gemmatimonadales bacterium
TCTTAGGGAGAGGGCTGCCGCCCCCGGCCGGCGTCCGCATCTCCCACCAACGGAAAGGAAGGTCCCATGGCTTCGCTGCAGCATGATGACGCGGTCCGGCACCTCGCCCGCCACTGGCCGGGAAGGGCCGCCCTCCTCGCCCTCGCGCTGGCGGCCGCCTGTGGGGGGGACCGGAACCGGGCGGTGGGCATGGACACCACTGCCCCCTCGGCCCCGAAGCCGGATGCGGTGGCCACCTCGATGACCGACACGGCCGCGCCGGCGGCGACCGATACCACGCAAGCGATGGCCCAGGACACCTCACGGGCCAAGCCGGCTCCTGTGCCCGGCGTAGCGGCCAAGCCGCCGTCCACCCCGACGACCGCCACCAAGCCTGCTCCGAGCAAGGTCACGGGCACCAAGCCCTCCCCGGCCAAGCCGGCCACGACCGCCATGCGGCCGGCCGCCCCGGCCCCGAGCGCGGCCCCGCCTGCCGGGGCCCCGGCCACACCGCCGGCTCCGGCACCGACCGCGGCCGCTCCCGCGCCGGCGGCTCCGGCACCGACCGCGTCAGCCGGCCAGGCACCCGCCGCCACCGCGAGCGAGGGCGCCCCGCTCCGAGACGCGTATCACCAGGCGCCGCACGATACGGTGTCCGCGACGGTGTACGACGGTTGGAAGCAGTTCAACCTGAACTGCGCTCGCTGCCACGGCGAGGACGTGCAGGGCACCACCATCGCCCCGCACCTGATTGTCTCGCTCAAGCCGGACGGGCCGATCAATACCAAGGAGCTGTTCGTGCAGACGGTGTGCGCCGGCCGGCCGACCAAGGGCATGCCCGCGTGGTGCGCTCTGGGCCTGGGGGTGGACAAGATCAACAACATCTACGAGTACGTGAAGGGCCGGAGCGACGCCAAGATCAGCCCCGGACGGCCGGCGGTGAAGCAACAGGGATAACGAGGTGATGCTCGACTGATCGTCGCGGTGACTGCGAGGGGGCATGCCTTGGTGCATGCCCCCTCTGCCGTGTGGGGTAACGCGCCGGCCACTGGGGCCGTAGCTTTCTCGGTCGCCGGCTTCGTCCTTCTGCCTCCCGGAGCTTCGCCATGTCGTCGCCGCGCCCGCGCCTCCTCGCGCTGCTGCTCACGCTGGTCCTCATTCCTTTCGCCGCCTCGCCGGCTTCAGGCCAGGCTTCCTCGCCGGTCGCCGTCGTGGACGGCTACATGGCCGCGTGGAAGGCCCACGACGCCGCCAAGGCCGCGAGCTTCATGACCGACGACGTGGAATACTACGATGCCAGCACGCCGGCGCCGCAGCAGGGGCGCGACAACGCCCGAACGAACGTCATTCAGGCGTTCCTGACGGCCGCGCCGGACTGCGAGTGGACGCGGACGGGGGAGCCGGTGGTGGGGAAGCAGGGGATCGCGTTCCAGTGGACCTATCGCGGCACCAATACCGGCCCCTGGAGCGACGGGACCAAGGCGACGGGGAAAACGTTCAGCTTCAGCGGGCTGACGCTGATCCGGCTGCGCGAGGGGAAGATCGCCTACCAGGGCGACTACTACGACGCCTACGGGTTCTTCAAGCAGCTGGGGCTGGCCCAGTAGCCGGGCGGAAGGCTCCGCTCAGTCTGCCGCGCCGGGGGTCAGCTCCACCGAAGCGGCGCCCAGTTCCACCGGCCAGCGAAGGGTGACGTTCTCGCCCTGGCGCGTGCGATCGAAGCCCCGCTCCGACTTGGCCACCGTCTCGATGTCGAAGCGCCACTCGTCGGCGGCGGGGCTGGCGGCCAACCGCACCGGGCCCGCCAGCGAGAGTTCCGTGGCGAAGCGGTCGCCGGGCTCGGCGGCCTCGGGGTCCCAGGCCCAGCGCACTCCGATCCGCCCGTCGGCGTCGCAGCGAATCCGCTTCTCCAGCCGGGCGCGGCCGTCGGCCACGGTGCAGACGACCTCCACGGCCCCGTGCCGCCGCTCGACGGTGCAGTCGCAACGCCGGCGGGCCCAGGACACGAGCGCCCAGTAGTTGCCCGTCGTGTAGTCCGGCAGCGAGACGCCGCCGGGCAGGAGCCGGTCGACGAAGAGGGCCCGGTCGTCCGGATCGAGCGCGGGTCGGGCGTCGAGCCGGAGGCCGGCCTCGATGTCGTGGATGCTGGCGGTACTGCCGGCGTCGGCCGCGGGATGCTCGGCGGCGTGCTCGAGGGCCAGGTCGTGATACGCTTCCCGGCGGCGGGTCAGCGCATTGGCGTAGTTGATCCCGTGGCGGAAGACGGTGTACTCCTCGATCGCGCCGCCGCGGGCCGGGCTCACCAGCACGGAGAAGGCCGGCGAGTGGACCCAGACCTCGTCGTTGCCGTCGCCGTCGAGATCGAGCACCTCAAGGGCCAGATCCTCGCCCTGGCGGAGTCCCGCCTCGGCCTCCGCCAGTTGGCGCCAGATCGCATCGCGCAGGTGCGGCAGGTAGAGGCCTCCGAAGACCCCGTGCCAGTAGGCGTCGTTGCACTGGGCCCGCCCGATGGCCCGGCGCACGGCCGGCGGATCGCCCTGGCGGCGGGCCAGCGCGCTCAGCGCCATCATCTTCTTGTGCATCCGGTTGGACTCGGAGTACTTGACGAGAAAGTTGCGCCAGTGGGCGCCCCGGATGAGCGCGCCGTCCGGCCCGGTGGCGCGGGCCTCGCCCAGATCGCGCTCCAGCCGGCTGAGCCGGATGGCGGCGTCGGGGGGCAGCGACCAGCCCTCCATTTCCCGGTAGGATGCGGTGGGCAGGTAGGCGAGCCCGCCGCTCGGCACCTGTGCCAGCGCATCGTCCAGCCGGCTGAGCATGACCTCACCTGATTCGATCAGCCCGCCGATCGTGGCCATGAACCGCTCCAGCCACTTCTCGCCGTACACCCATTCCTTGGTGCCGGGCCAGCCGCCGAACTTTTCGCCGTCGTCGGCCAGGACGGCGAGCTGGTGGCCGGCGCCCCGGAGCTGGCGCAGGTACTCGGCGGTCGCTTCCGGCGGGCGGAACGGGATCAGGTAGCGGAGCCGCTCGTCGATCGGGAACAGGGCCACCCGTTTGCCGTCGCTCTCGGTCCAGAAGGGCGCGTGCAGCTGGTCGGCGGCGAAGCCGGTGACGAGGAAGTGGCGGTCGTCCACCAGGGCGTAGCTCACCCCGGCGGTGGCGAGGTCGGCGGCCAGCTCCGGCTCCCAGACCCGCTCGGTCAGCCAGAGGCCGCGGGCGTCCACCCCGAAGCGGCGCCGCACCGCCTCGTGCATCCACCGGATCTGCTCCAGCCGGTCTTCGCGGGGGAGCGAGGCCAGCACCGGCTCGTAGAATCCGGCCAGCAGGATCTCCATCCGGCCGTCCGCCGCCAGCCGCCCCAGCCGGTCGAGGTACGCCGGCTCGTGCGCTTCCAGCCATTCCAGCAGCGGCCCGCTCAGGTGGAGCACGACGGGGAGGAACTCCCGCTCGGCCAGGGCGTCGAGCAGCGGACGATAGACGTCGTCCACGTGCTGGGCGAAGACGTGGTCGAAGTTGCCGACGGGTTGGTGGAGGTGGAGGCCGAAAACGAACCGGATCGGCGCCATCCTCAGCCGACGGCGAGCGCGCGGGAGCCCGCGAGCGCCGCGGTGATGGCGGGGAGCACGTCGGGAAAGATCGCGTCGCGCTGTCCCAGCTCGGCCGCGCGGCGGGCGCCGCGATCGCGCGCCTCGGGTGAGCCGTCCACCAGCGCGTCCACCAGCTCCTCGGTCTCGCTGCAGTGCTCGCGGAAGCGCCGCTCGCCGTAGTCGGCCGCCGCCCCCGTCGAGATGATGAACTGCCAGTCGGAGGACTGCGCCAGCAGCAGCTCGCGGGCGGCCTGGGCCAGGATGAAGCGGGTGTCCTCCTGGGCCAGGGCGGCCGGCGCGGCGTCCCAGAAGCGCGCCTCCAGCGGCCAGAGCCGCTCCCAGGTCCAGGCGGTCTGGTCGCTCAGCCACATGCTGAAGTCGCCGTTGGCGCCCCAGGAGCCGCTCGGCATCCGGATGGTCGCGCGCGACGGGTGCCGGATCAGGTGGCCCGACCCGGTCGTGGGCCGGATGGACGGCTGGCGCCGGAGCGCGCGGTAGACGTCGCCCACGAAATCCGGTCCCTCGAACCACCAGTGGCCGAAGAGCTCGGTGTCGAATGGAGCCACCACCACCCCGTCGCGCCGGGCCGACTCCGCCTCGGCGATACCGGCCAGGAGGCCCGCGAAGTGATCGGCGTGCCCGCGGGTCCGCTCGAGCGCCTGCCTCGGGTCGTACGGCTCCTTGGCGCCGAGGTCCACGTTGGGGCCGCTCACCCGCCAGAGCTTGAGGCCGCCGGGCCAGCGCATCTTGTGGAACTCAAGGTAGGCGCCGTCGCCGGGATAGCCCTCGAAGCGGCTCCAGACCTGCATCGACGCGCGCGGATCGCGCACGTAGGCCGAGACGTCGCCGTTGCCCCGGTGCTGGGCCACCCGGTAGGTCTGGTAGGGCGAGCGCTGGGCCGGAGCACCCACCACCGAGCCGTCAGGCCGGTGGACGTCGGGGTCGAGCGCCGCCGGATCCCCGGAGAGGCTGAGCGGCCGGCCGGCGCGGGCCAGGTGCGAGTCCACGAAGAAAAATTGGAACCCGGCGTCGGCCAGGTGTTCCTCGATGCCGCGGCGGACCGCGCTCTTGGGCGCGGTGGGCCAGGGCGCCCACGGACCGCGCGGGCGGTAGGCGCACTCGGGGAGCCAGCAGCCCTGGGGGAGCCGGCCGAAGAGCCGGCGGTGCTCCGAGGTGCCGACCGCGAGCTGGAGCCGGATACTTTCGTCCCGCGCCAGCAGCGGCAGGAAGCCGTGGGTGGCGGCGCTGCCGATGATCTCGAGCCGGCCCGAGTCCTCCAGCGCCCGGAAGGCGCCGATCAGGTCGCCGTCCACGTCGTGGAACAGCCGGCGGAGCCGGAGCAGCCGGGCCCGCCAGTACTGGACCAGGGGCAGCAGGTGCTGCTCTCCCGTCTTGGCCAGCGAGGCGGGCGCCTCGGCGCAGGCGACCAGGCGCTGCTCGAAGAAGGCCTCCAGCTCGCGGACGAAGACCGGGCTCGCCAGCTGATTGGCGAGCACGGGGGTGAAGCCGATGGTCACCGGGGCAGGGGTCTCTTCGTCGCCCAGGCGCCGGAGCGTCTCGAGCAGGGGGAGGTAGGTGTCGGCCGCGGCCTCGCAGATCCAGTCGCTGCCGTGGGGCCACCGTCCGTGGTTGAGCACGTACGGCAGGTGGCTGTGCAGCGTGAAGACGAAGTCCATCGGCGCTCCGGTTACCGCGCCCGGGCCAGCGCGCGGCGGTAGACATCGAGGTAGGTCCCGACCGACCGCTCCCAGCTGAAGTCGTGCGCCATGCCCTGGCGAACGATCGCCTGCCACCGCCGCGGGTCGGCGAACGTGTCGAGCGCGCGGAAGGCGGCGTCGGCGAACGCTTCAGGGGTGTAGGTCTCGAACGAGAAGCCGGTGATGCCGTCCTCCACGGTGTCCCGGAGCCCGCCCACGTTTCGGACGATCGGCGGCGCGCCATAGCGCTGGGAGCGCATCTGGGTCAGACCGCAGGGCTCGTACAGGGACGGCATCAGGAAGATGTCCGCGCCCGCCATCAGCCGGTGCTCCAGTCGGTCGCTGAAGTCGAGCTGGACCCCCACCCGGTTCGGGGCCGAGGTGGCCAGCTCGACCAGCGCCTGCTCGTAGCGCAGCTCACCGCTGCCGAGGAAGACGAACTGAACGTCCCGCGCCAGCAGGTCGTGGGCCCCGAGGATCAGGTCGAGTCCCTTCTGCGTCACCAGCCGGCCGGTCATGCCGAAGAGCGGCACCTTCCGCCGCTGGGGCAGTCCGAACGAGCGCTGGAGCGCCGCCTTGCAGCGCCGCTTGCCCTCGAACTGGGCGGCCGAATACTGGGCGGTGATCTGGTCGTCGGTGGAGGGATCCCACTCCCGCTGGTCGATGCCGTTGAGCACGCCGACCAGCCGCTCACCCAGCTCGGTGAAGACGTCGTGGAGGCCGAAGCCGCCGCCCGGAGTCCGGAGTTCGCCCGCCTGGGTCGGGCTCACGGTGGTGACGGAATCGGTGAACACCAGCCCGCCCTTGAGGAAATTCATCTTCCCGTACCACTCGAGCTGGTGCCAATTGTAAATCTCCCATGGCAGGCCGACGTCGGGCATCGTCTCCGGCGGGAAGTGACCCTGGTACCCCGGGTTGTGCACCGACAGCACG
>JBBRGH010000201.1:0-6183 GCA_038240915.1 Gemmatimonadales bacterium
CACTCCTCCCGCCAGCGAGCGGTGATGCTCCCCGAGTGGCTGCGGTATTACAATCGAGAGCGCCCCCATACGGCGCTCGGTTTCACCACCCCAGCTCAACGATTGGCGGCGTGCCGGTGAACAACGTCTTCATCAACTACACCTAGCGCCCCTCGGCCGGATCGGGTGCGCCCTCGAGCCGCGCCAGCGCTGCACGGGCTTCCGTCACCAGCTGGCGGTGCGCGGGGAGCGGCATATCGTACCAGATCAGGAAGTCGCGGTACAGCCTCCGCGCGTCGTCCACCCGGCCGCGGGCGTCCTCGATTCGGGCGAGCTGGAGAGACAAGAGCGGGCGCATCAGCAATTTCTCTCCGAACGGTGGTCCGACGACCTCGTGATAGACGAGCAGGCGCTCGGCCTGCGCGGTGTCGCCCGCCTCCAGCAGCCAGCCGGCCGCGGCCGTGCGGTTGATGGCGCGTCGCAGCGGATGGTCGACCATCCACCATCCCCAGGGCCAGCGGCTGGCCGCCGCCCACTCGAGCGCCGCGAGCCGTTCGCCGGCCGCACGGCGATTGCCCTGGAGCGCGAGCTCGAAGGGGCGGAGGTCCAGAAGGCCCCCCTCCCGGAACGAGGTGTCGCCCGCCGCGCGAATCGCGGCGCCCGCCGCCGCGAGACCTGCGCGATCTTGGCGTGTGAACGCCTCGATTCCGTCGAGCCAGGCCACCTCGGCCCGGAGCGGAGGACCCCGGTCGGTCTTCACCGCCGCCGCGGCTCGCACCGCTGCCGCCCGGCGCATCCGCGCGGCGCCGGGTGGCAATGCGCCGAGCCAGGTGCCGAGCACCGCGAAGCGGTACTGCTCGAGTCCTAGCGGAACATGAGCATCGTCCGGGGTCATCCGATCGAGCGTCGCGAGCGCCGAGTCCCATGCCCCGCGCGCGCCCCAGCTCAACGCGGTGTACCAGAGCCAAGCGTTGACATCGCCGGGCGGCAGTCCGCGGCGGAGGATTTCCTGGTTGAACCGCACCTGCGCCGCAGGCGAGGCCTCATTCAGACTCACGGGATTGCGAGCCGTCGAGCGAGCGAGGCTGTCCAGGAGACGCCCGGCGGCGGGGCTCCCCGTCTGCAGGGCCTGGGTGGTACGCCACGCGAGAACCTCGTCTCTCCCCTCAGTCTGGATCAGCGTGCGGCGCCCACCGAGACGCTCCACAGCCTCAATTGCCCGCTCCGCCGCGGCGGTATCCCGATCCGCCTGATACATCCACACCAGGTGGCCCCAGGCGTACAGCATACCCGGGTTGAGTTCGACGACGCGCTCGAGCGCCCGCCGGGCATCGGCCCGGGACGAGCCGACGTAGGGATAGACGTGCACCAGTTCATCGGCGAGCCTGAACCAGGCGGGCCAGTAGTCCGGAAATTCCGCGACCAGGGCCTCGAGGCGCGCACGCTTGCCGACAGCTCCGGTGTCCGCCCCCTTGGCCTCGATCAGGAGCCGCTCCCGCCGGGGGAACAGGGCGCGATGGCTCGTGTATGCCTCGACCGTGGCCGAGTCCACTCCGCGTTCGCCCCATCCCATCACATTCGCGGACCGGAAGTAGGCATACCAGAACGTCGAGTCCGCGGCGATCGCGCGGTCGTAATCCGCCTTCGCCTCGTCATGCCGGCCCGCGATGGACGCTTCCTCCCCATCGAGATAGGCCCGCAGCGCCTCGACCGAGCGGGTCGTGATGGCGCCGAGCGTGGGCGTCGGCGCCTTTCCATGCCGCCACACTTCGGCGAGCACCCGCCAGGTCACCGAGTCGGTCAACGCGCTCAGACTGTCCGGCGGTCCGACCACGACCGCTCGGGCGAGCGGCTTCATGCTGTCGCTCGAATAGAGGCCAACATCCACTCGCACTCGCTGGCCGTCGCGTGACAGGCTTCCGCTGACGACGCTGCCGGCGCCGTACCGGCGGCCGAGTGCCGCGGCGTCCCGCAATGACAGCGGCTCGGTTCGTCCGTGGGTCTGGGCGAGGATCGTGAGCCGGTCCACCATCCGGATATCGCCGACGCCATCGAGGTTGGCGCTCAGCGTCGCGGCCAGATCCCGGCCCAGCCGTGCCAGGGCGGTGTCCTCGCCGGCCGGCTCGAACGGCAGGACCGCCATCACCGAGGCCGACGGCGTCACCAGTGGACCGCGCGGCCGGAGCAGCGCCCATCCTGCCGCTCCGGATGCGGCGAGCATCATCACCGCGGGGAGCAGCCGTGACAGGCGCGCACGACGGGTGACGACGGGCGCCACCGGTAGCGGGTGCGCGTCATCGGCGAGCGCCTGCGCGAATTCGCCGGCCGTCGCGAACCGGTCGGCGGGCACCTTGGCCAAAGCCCGGACGATGGCGGCTTCGACCGAGGGCGGGACGGTGCTGCGCACGACCCGGAGGCCCGGCACCGGCTCAACGGCCTGGCGTGCGAGAATGGCCTGCGCCGTGGGACCGGTGAACGGCGGCTGCCCCATCAGCAACTCGTACAGGACACAGGCCAGGGCATACGTGTCGGCACGTCCGTCGAGATGCCCGTCGCCGGCCGCCTGTTCCGGACTCATGTAGGCGGGCGTGCCCAGCGCAAGACCGGTCTCGGTGAGCTTTCCGGCGTCGCCGGCTTCCAGCGCCTTGGCGAGGCCGAAGTCCGCCACCAGAACGCGCTCACCGCTCACCAGCACGTTCTCGGGCTTGATGTCGCGGTGGACGATGCCGTGGGCATGGGCGTGGTCCAGCCCACCCGCAACTTCGCGGGCGATTCGCACCGCCTCGCCGACCCCGAGCTGCACTTCCCGCCGCAGCCGATCCCGCAGCGATCCGCCCTCGACGTAGGGCATGACGTACCAGAGGCGGCCTCCATCGGCGCCGGAATCGATCAGGGGCAGAATGGACGGGTGGTCGAGCCCTGCGGTGAGGTGGATTTCGCGGAGGAAACGCTCGGGCCCGAGGACGGCGGCCAGCTCGGGATGCAACACCTTGATCGCCACGAGCCGGTCGTGCCGGAGATCGTGCGCCAGGTAGACCGTCGCCATGCCTCCGCGGCCCAGCTCCCGCTCGATCGCATAGCGACCGGAGAACGTCGGTGGGCCCGGTCCGAGGTACGCGGCCGCCTCGGTGATCGAGGAGACCGCGGCGGGAGAAGGCGGGCGCGAGTCGGGCCCTGTCATGGGGTTCGGGTACGTCCAGTCGGGTGAGTCGTAAACCTGAGCCCCGGGCCCGCCGGGCACAAGGGAGCGATTCGGGTTTCTCACGTCGCATGTTCGTCGGGCCGGCCTGCCGGGGAGCCGGAACGGCCGTGTGTCGGTTACCGACCGCCACCCCGCCCTCTGTCATCCCGAGCGCATCGAGGGATCTTGCCAAGCCGAGGTCAGGCAGGATCCTCGAATCATTGCTGCCGCTCTGGCAACAGATCTCTTCGACCCGATAACCGGGCCACGGCCTCTTCGGCCTCCGTAACCAGGGAACGCTGTGACGGCATCGGCGCATCGAAGCGCACGAGGAACTGCCGGTAATGAGCCAGCGCCTGCTCCGCATGGCCCTGCGCCTCATCGATTCGCGCGCGCTCGAGCTCGACTACCCCTTTCAGCGCGGCCCAGGTGAAACCAGAGATCTGGTCCGTGTCCACCCAGTTGAGGAGCCGCGCGGCCTGGGCCGTGTCGCCGGCGGCGAGCAGCCATTGAGCGGCGGCAAGGCGATTGATCGGCATCGTCGGCGGAACGGCAAATCGTCGGGGGGAATATTCCTCCGCCTGCTCCCATTCCAGAGCAGCAAGCGCCTGAGCGGCTTGCCGGGGTGAGCCCGCCAGGTAGAGATCGAATCCGGCCAGCGACCGGTCGAAGAACCCGCTGGAATCCCCAGCCGAGAGGGCCGCCGCGTGGACCTCGGAACGGGCCGCGGCCAGCGCCCGTCGATCACGCCGCACGATGGCCAGGAGTCCGTCGAGCCAGGCCGCCTCCGTTCGGGCGTCTCCGCCAAGCAACCTGGCCGCGGCCCAGGCGCTTCCGCGCCGGCGCGTGGCCGCTTCCGGCGGCAGCGCACCGAGCCAGGCGCCGACGGCGGCGAGCCGATAGGCGCGGATCGGAGCGGTAGAATCGGTTCCTGCACCGAGCTTCTGAAATTGATCCAGCACCACCAAGGCAGAGTCCCACCCGCCCCTGCCGGCCCACAGGTATGGGCCCATGCGGCTCGCGCCCTTCCTCCAATCCGGCACCAGAGGGAGAAGCCGACGCTGAAGGGCCAGCTCGCTGGCGAAGAACCCGGCTTGGGCCGGGCCGAACACCCCACCTCCGTGCACCACGACGTCACGAACCACACTGTCCGTGAGAATCTTTGCCCCGCTCACATCGCCCCGCAGGAGCCGGTCGGCGAGTCGGTACTGCATGACCTGGTCGGCCCGGGACTCCTCCACGAAGGCAGGACCGGCTCCGAGCCGAGTGAGCGCATCGAGCGCCCGAGCCGAACCGATGGTGTCCCGGTCCGCGAGGACGGCCTCCATCAGGTGGCCCCACCCGGGAACGAATCGGGGGTTGAGGCGCAGGGTTTCCTCGAGCGCGGCGCGGGCCTCGGCCCGGGTGTGGCCCAGCAGTGGTGCCCAGTGGAAGAGAGCGTCGGCGTACTGCATCCGGGCGAACCAGTTCGTGGGGAAGCGTTCGGCGAGTCGTTTGAATCGCGCGAGCTTATCGGAGGCCTTCTCATTTTCCGGCGCCTCCAGCATGAGCCGCTCGACCTCTGGGAGGTCGGCGATATGCCGCACAATGGCGTTGTCGATCGTGCTGTCTACCGGCCGGAACCGCCACCCAACCACGTACGCATAACGTGAGTACGCCAGCCAGAACGACGAATCCGCTCCGATCGCGCGCCCATAAGCTTCGGTGGCCTCGTCCCAGTGGTTTCCCATCAACGCGCGCTCGCCTTCGAGAAAGGCCCGCAGCGCCGGGACCGACTTCGTCTTCAGGGCGGCGTCCAGACTGGGCGAGGGCGGCGTCCCCCGCTGCCAGATCTGCGGCAGGAGCATCCGGGTGACGGAGTCGGTCAGCGCCTCGACCGAATCGGCCGGCGCCGCCACCGTGACTCGGGCGACCGCGTCGCCGCTGTCGGTGGTGAACAACCCGAGGTCGAGCCGGACCTTCGGGCCCACCCGCACGACGCTCCCGTGCAGCACGCTGCCGGCGCCGAACCGGCGGCCGAGGGACCGGCCCTCCTCCAGCGTCCAGGCGGCATCGGCGGATTGCGCGAGTATGGTGTAAGGATCGACCGTGCGGATCTCTCCTACGCCGTCCAGCGTGGCGCTCACCGTGAGCACCAGGTCGCGCCCGAGCCGCGCCAGCCCGGTATCGGCCACGCTCGGCGCGAATGGGAGCACGGCGATCACCGCGGCCGAGGGCAGGACGCTCGAGCGAAGGGGACGAAGCGCGGGCCGCACGACCACCCCCGCGGCCGCCGCGGCCACGAGCGCGGCGGCCGCGACCAGCCACCGCCGGCGCGGCGCCCTGCTCTTCAGGACCTCCGTCGGCTGGGCCGGCGCGGTGAGCGCTGCCATGAATTGCTCGGCCGTGGCGAAGCGGTCCGCCGGCACCTTCGCGAGTGCTCTGGTAATGGCTCGCTCGAGCTCCGGCGACACCGTCCCGCGAACGGTCCGGAGCGAAGGCACGGGATCGAGCGCGTGGCGCGCCAGGAGGGCCTGCGCCGTGGGTCCCGTGAACGGCGGTTGCCCGGCCAGCATCTCGTAGACCACGCAGCCCAGGCTGTAGAGATCGCTCCGGCCATCGACATCGTGGCTTCCCGCCGCCTGCTCCGGGCTCATGTAGGCCGGGGTGCCGATCGCGAGACCAGTCTCCGTGAGCTTCTCACCCGCCGCCTCGGTGACCGCCCTCGCGATCCCGAAGTCGGCCACGATCGCGCCAGCGCCATCCAGCAGAATGTTTTCCGGCTTGATATCGCGATGAACGATGCCCCGGCTGTGGGCGTGCCCGAGCGCAGCGGCGATCTGCCGGGCGATCAGGAGCGCGTCGTCGATGGGCAACTGCTTCTCCCGGGCGATGCGCTGGCGAAGCGTCTCCCCCTCGACATACGGCATGGTGTACCAGAGCACACCCGCGAGCTCGCCTGAGTCGAGGACGGCAAGAATGTGGGGATGCTGCAGGTGCGCGGTGATACGGATTTCGCGGAGGAAGCGCTCGGGACCCAGGCT